>CAYYTN010000026.1:0-9947 GCA_964474495.1 uncultured Chloroflexota bacterium | reverse complement strand
TTTCCCCACCCACCGCCCCGACGCCGGCTCCTTCATAATCGTCGACCTGCGCCGCCTGATGCTCGAGATCGGCGAGCGGCCCTGGGACGTGCTCGTACGGCGCTCGCCGGACTCCGATCTGGCCGAAGTCCTCGCCGGTTTCGCCGCCCAGGACCTGCCCGTCCTCTCCGCCCACGACGTCGCCGCCGAGCTCCAGCGCCTCCGCGCCGATCCGCTCCGGGTGGGCGTGTTCGGGGTCCTCTCGGTCGGTTTCGCCTGGATACTGCTGCTGGCGTTGATCCTCTTCATCTACCAGGCCGCCCTCACCTTCCGCCGCCGCCGTCCCCAGGTCGGCATCCTGCGCGCCACCGGGATGTCCTCCTTCCAACTCGCCCGCTGGCTCGCCACCGAGAACTCCCTCTCCGGCGCCCTGTCAGTGGCGACCGGCCTCGCCGTCGGGGCCATCGCCGCCTGGTTCTTCCTGGTCATGCTTGAGGTCGCCGTCGGTGGCGGCGCCCGCGCCCCGGCCTTCCAGGTGGCGGTCGAATGGGAGCGCGCCCTGCAATTCGCCGGCATCGCCCTCGGCGCCATGGTTGCCGCCGCCCTGGTCAGCTTTGTCGCCGCCCGCCGGGTTGACCTCCACCAGGCCATCCAGCTTGCCGACGAGCAATACTAGGACCGTCCTGGTAGATGCTACGAAGCGCCGCGCCGGGTAGTTGGACAAGCGTGGCGATCGCGCTCCGGCAACCGGCGGAGCTGGACTTGACGACAGCGGGTGGGCGGTCAGAATAGTGGCTGTGTCCCGATATTGGGGGCGCCCGATCCTCCTTAGGGGAACTTGGCAGCCGCCCGTGACCACAATCATCGGAGAATCGCTTTGATGAGCAGCGACGTCGCGCGACCGCGGGACAGAATGAGACGCGCCGCCTGCTGGTGGATGCTGGTAGTGCTGGCGGCCGGGTTGGCGATCCTGCCGGTCCCGGCCGGAGCCGCCGCCGCGACGCCGACCGTCAAATACACGCTGGCGCGGGTCATCGAAGTGCGGCACCTGGCCAACTCCTACCATGCCCACAACGTCAGCCGACTGCTGGTGCTCTACGAGCCGGAGCGGGTAGTGACTGCCGATTTCCTGGGGTTTTTCGACGCCACCGGCGGGCTAGAGCGCTGGGGCTACCCGATCTCGGAAATCTTCGAGGAAGAGCCCGGAGTGCTGGTGCAGTATTTCGAGAACGGGGTGCTGGAATTTCGACCGGACGCCGGGGTGCAAAGGCGGCTGACGTGGGACCTGCTCGCCGGCGACATCGCCGAATGGTCCATCACCAACGAAAACGAAGGCGTCCCGATCGGGCCGTTCGAGCGGACCGTGTCCAACTTCTCCGTGGACGGCGACGAAACCGGCTTCCGCGATGCGTTCGAGCGGCTCGGCGGAGTGGATTCGTTTGGCTATCCGAAGACCGAGGCGCGGCCCGACAACCATCCGCAGGCGCTACTCGCGACGAACGATCCCCCTACCGGGATCGTTCGACAGTACTTCCAGGCCGGCGTGCTGGAGGCTTACACCCACACCACCCTCACCGTGACCATCCGCCCGGTGGGCACCACGATGCGCGACCGGCGCTACCCCGACGATGAGTGGATTGACCTGGTCGCCTTCCGCCAGAGCGCGCCCCTTGAGGTCTGGGATTCGCCCAGCCGGGGGCTGCTGCGCCATGCCACCCAACCGGTCCTGGCGAACGACCGCGGAATCCTGGTGGGCCGCGCCACTCACCCGTACGGTATCGCTTATCACTCTCAGCGCCATCTCTTGCAGGCCGAATCGGGCGGCTGGTACGCGCTCACCTTTGATGGCTGGAACGGGGTTGTCGCCTACTCGCCGGACGGTCGCTCATTCGAGCAGCGGCAAGTTGTGACCCACCTGCAGACCGGCTTCGGGATGTCGATGTACGAAGTCGACGGTCGCCTTTACATCCTCTACTCAGATTCCGACAAGATTCAGCTTTTCCTGCGGGTCGGTACCATCGGTCCCGACGGACTGACCCTCGGCGAGCCGCTCCTGGTCGCCGACATGAAATCAAGCTTCATGGCCTACCTCTCCAACCTCGCCATCGGGCCCGACGGACTCCCCTGGGTGGTGATTCGCAGCTACGAATCAACCTCGGAGGGCTCGATCAACCATGTTTGGCTGACGCGCGCGATCGACGCCTCGCTCGATAATTGGACCGAAGTGATACGACTCACCACCGATGAGGAGGGCGATCGCGTCGGATTCGGCGGCAGCGGCTCGCTGGCGTTTGCCGGCGAGGATCTGGTGGTGACCTTCATCCTGGTTGACGAAATACGGGCGATCGCCGGCGACGGCGACGCTCTGGACGAGCTCGTCACCGAGACTCTCGGCAGCTTCCGGGGAACCCACGATTACATCATTATCGGCGACGGCGATACGGCTCATCTGGCGTACCACTCCATTCACCCCGAGGGGCAGATGATGGTCTACCAGAGCTACACCCCGGATGGTGGCTGGTCAGCGATTGAGGAGGTCGGCCTGACCGGCACCCATGCCACCGCGATGACCGTCGACGCCGCCGGCAACGCCTGGGTCTTCTACGGACTCACCAACGAGATCATGTACCGCGTGCGGCCGGCCGGTGGCGAAGGGTTCGGACCCGTGGGCTGCGCCATACGGCTGGACCCGTTGTTCCTTGCCGGATCGCCGTGGCTGGCCTCCGCCCAGCCCGCCGGTGACGAGGTCGGGATCATGTGGACCATCCGCATCGCCGATCGCTGGGAGGTACGCTTCACCACCGTCGATCTGGAATCGGCCCTCGCCGGCGGAGCCTGCCCCGAACCGGCCGACTAGCCCCGGTCGGCTTCCGCTTCCCGCCGCCGCACCAGCCGCACCGCCGCCTCGTCCAGCGCGCCTGGAATCGGCACCGCCGGCTTGTGCACCGTCGTCGCCACTTCCTCCGCCATCGGTGATAGCGCCAACACCGCCGCGCAGACGCGCTCGGCCACCGCCTCGATCAGGTCCAGTGACGGGCCTTCCACGATTTCCCGGGTCACCGCGTAGATCCGCCCGTAGTCCAGCGTCGCGGCCAGGTCGTCCGACTCGCCCGCTGCCCGCAGGTCGGCCCCCACCACCACGTCCACCACAAACCGCTGCCCCAGGCTCTTCTCCTCCGGCTTCACCCCGTGGTAGGCGAAGAAGCTCATCCCGATCACCCGGATCTCATCGCGCGATGCAGCCATCCCGCCTACCGCCAGGTCGTTCCCTGGGGGCCGTCCTCCAGGGTGATGCCCTGCGCCGCCAGTTCATCGCGGATGCGATCCGCCAGCGCCCACAGCTTCTCATTGCGCAATTCCGTCCGCAGCTCCACCAGCAGGTCCACCAGCGGTCCGATCTGGCCGTTCTCCGGCATCTCCTCCACCAGGTCCAGCCCCAGCACCGCCGCCAGCGCCACGAGCTCGCCCTTGGCCAATTCGACATCGGCTTCGCTGGCCGTGGCCGCCTCGGTGTTGATCGTCCGCACCAGGTCAAACAGCGCCGCCAGCGCCCCCGCCGTGTTCAGATCGTCGTCCATCGCCTGCTCGAACCCGGTCCGCGCCGCCGTCGCCGCCTCGCGCACCCGCGCCGAGCTGGCCGCGTCCAGCGTCTCCGCCCCGGCCGCCGCCCGCAGCGCCCCGGTCAGCCGCTCAAACGCCGAAGCCGCCTGCGAGAGCGAGTCATCGGTGAAGTCGACCACCGACCCGTAGGGCGTCGAAACCAGGTAGAAACGCACCACCGCCGGCGGGAATTCCTCGAACAGCGTTTCCAGGGTGACGAAGTTCCCCACCGAATGGCCCATTTTCTCGCCGTTGATCCGCAGCACCCCCAGGTGCAGCCAGTGATTCACAAACGGCGCCGTCCCAAAGCCCGCCTCCGCCTGCGCCAGTTCGTTCTCGTGGTGCGGAAACAGCAGGTCCGAGCCCCCCCAGTGCACGTCGATCCGCGGTCCCAGGTGCTGGCGGATCATCGAGGAGCACTCGATGTGCCAGCCCGGCCGTCCCCTGCCCCAGGGGCTGTCCCAGAAGATCTCGCCGGTCTTGTGCTGCTTCCAGAGCGCGAAGTCGCGCGGGTCGTGCTTTTCCTCGTCAACCTCGATTCGTGCTCCCGCCATCACATCTTCGGCCGTCCGACCCGAAAGCCGCCCGTAGTCGGGCCACTTGCCGACCTCGAAATAGACCCCGTTGCTGGTCTCGTAGGCGATCTCCTTTTCGATCAGCGTCTGGATCTCGCCCACGATCGCCTCGATGTGCTCCGAGACCCGGGGGAAGGTGTGCGCGTGCCGCACCCCCAGCCGGTCCATGACCTCGAAGTAGGCCTCGCTGTTGGCCTGCGCCAGTTCCAGCGGATCGACCCCGCGATCGCGCGCCCGGTCGATGATCTTGTCGTCAACATCGGTGAAGTTTTGGACATGCTGCACCCGGTAGCCGCGGTGTTCCAGGTAGCGGCGCATCACATCGGCGTGTACAAAGAGCCGCGCGTGGCCGATGTGCGGCCGGTCCTTCGGCGTCATCCCGCACACATACATCCGCACCACGTCCTCACGGGGCACGAAGTCGCGTTTGCCGCGCCGGGCGGTGTCGTAGAGTTGAAAAGCCAGTTGACCCCTGCCTTCCCGCGCTGCGGGCGAAATCTCCAACGTCAGATTCTACCGAAGCCGGTCGCCGGCCGCGCCGTCGGGCCGCCGGTCCGCAACATCGCCCGCGCTAACCCCCCGTCAGTAGCACCACCGCTTCACAGGCCACCGCCTCGCCGTTCCCGATCGCGCCGAGGCCCTCGCCGGTCTTGGCCTTGATGCTCACCCGGCGCGGGTCAAGATCGAGTGTCCGGGCCAGGTTTTCGCGCATTGCATCGATGTGGGGCGCCAGGCGCGGGGCTTCCAGCATGATCGTCGCGTCGACGTTGCCGAGGTCGAACCCGGCCATCCCGGCCATCCGCACGGCTTCCTTCAGAAACAGCGCGCTGTCGGCGTCGCGATAGGTCGGGTCCGTATCCGGAAACAGCCGCCCGATGTCGCCCAACGCCGCCGCCCCCAATATCGCGTCGGTCACCGCGTGCATCACCACGTCGGCGTCCGAGTGCCCGGCCGCTTTCACCTCTGCCGGGATCGCCACCCCCGCCAGCACCAGCGGTCCGCCCGGCTCCAGCCGGTGCAGATCGTTGCCCCCTCCCACCCGCATATCAGCCACCCGGGGCCGTCCCGGCCGGTTCTGCCCGGTGGTTGGCGACATCGTTGGCGCGAATCTCGGTCACCGGGTCCCGGCCGGTTCCGCCCAGCGGGCCGCGATGTAGTCCGCCAGTTCCAGGTCCGCCGGCGTCGTCAGCTTAATGTTGTGCTCTGAGCCGGGAAACACTCGCGTCTCGTGGCCGGCGGCGTGCAGCACCGAGGCTTCATCGGTGAACTGGTCGAAGCGAAACTGCTGCTCCTGGTAGGCGCGCAGCAGCAGGTCGAACCGCCCGATCTGCGGCGTCTGCGCCAGCCACACCGTCGTCCGCGGCGGATCGCCCACGATCCGGTTTTCGTCATCGCAGAGCTTTATTGAGTCCGTCGCCGGCGTCGCCGCGATCGCCGCCCCGGTCACCCGCGCCGCCGCCAGTCCTCGCTCGATCACGTCCCTGCCCAGGAACGGCCGCGCCCCATCGTGGATCAGGGCCCACTCGTAGCCCTCCCCGGCAGCCCGCAGCCCGTTCAAAACCGAGTGATAGCGACTGTCGCCACCGTCGCAGACCGCGGTCAGTTTCGCCAGCGGCAATTCGCCCACCACCACCTCCATCTCCGCCCGGCGATCCGGCGCCAGCACCAGCACGATCCCGTGGACCAGCGGCGACTCCTCAAACGCCCGCAGCGACCAGTGAATCGCCGGCGCTCCGGCCAGCGGGTACAGCAGTTTGTCGATGCCGTTCATGCGCGCGCCCGATCCGGCCGCCACCACGATCGCGACCGCCCGCTCCTCAGGAACGCTCAAAGCCCGCCTCCAGCGCTACCGGCAGGCTGTCCACCCCCAGGACCTCGCGACCGTTGCCCCCCGCCGCCGGGGGCGCCAGGCAGCGGTCGAACTCCATCCGCCCCGCTTCGTCCAGCCGCAGATCCGGCTGCGACACCGACCGGATTTCCCCCGCCAGCCCGATCTCGCCAAACGCCGCCGTGCCCTTGCGCAGCGGCTTGTTCCACAGGCTCGACGCGATCGCCAGCGCCACCGGCAAATCGGCCGCCGGCTCCGCCAGGCTCAGCCCCCCCACCACGTTCACGTAGATGTCCTGGTCCTGCAGCCGAATTCCCGCCCTTCGATCCAGCACCGCCACCATCATGTTCAGCCGGTTCGCGTCGTAGCCGTTCACCACCCGCTTCGGCAGCGAGTACACCGTCCGGTTCACCAGCGCCTGCACCTCCACCATCAGCGCCCGCGTGCCTTCGATGGCCACCGCCACCGCCGAACCCGGCGTCGCCTCGCGGCGTTCCGACAGGAACGCCGCCGACGGATTCGCGATCTCCACGAAGCCGGCCGCGCTCATCTCCAGCACCGCCACCTCGTGGGTCGGGCCGAACCGATTCTTGACGCTGCGCAGGATTCGCCACGCCGAATAGGGGTCGCCCTCCAGGTACAGCACCGCGTCCACCAGGTGCTCCAGCGTCCGCGGACCGGCGATGTTGCCTTCCTTGGTCACGTGCCCGGCGATCACCACCGGCACCCGCGTCTCCTTGGCGAAGCGCAGCAGCCGCGAAGCCGCCTCGCGAACCTGGCTCACGCTCCCCGGCGCCGAGCCGATCACCAGCATCGCCGGCGGCTCCGCCCGGGCGTGCTCCAGCACCGCGTCCACCGACACCTCCGGCAGCAGCAGCAGATTTCGCCCGGCCAGGTTCAATCGGTCCGCCCGCAACTTGATCTGGTGCGGCGATTCTTCCCCGGATACGTACAGCACCGGCCGGTCTTTGTCGGCCAGCCCGCCGGAGACGTGCGCCAGCAGCGTCGATTTGCCGATCCCCGGGTCGCCCCCCAGCAGCGCCAGCGAACCCGGCACCAGCCCCCCACCCAGCACCCGCTCCACTTCCGGCATGCCAAAGCGCAGCCGCGGGTAGTCGGCCGAATCGACCGCGTGCAGCGGAATCGGCTCGGCCGCGGCGATCGGCCGGGCCACGCGGGCGCCCTTTCGCTTGCGGGTCTTTACCTCGTCCAGCGAGTCCCATTCACCGCACTCGGGGCAGCGCCCCGCCCACTTCGGAGTCGAACTTCCGCACTCGCGACAGACGTAGGCCGTCGTCTGCCGCGCGGGCAAGGACTACGCTCCGACCGGCTCGCGGGACTCGGCGTGCAGTTCGTCGCCGTCGCGCTCGATGATGATCAGGTCGCCGGCGGAGAACTCCCCGGCCAGCAACTTCTCGGCCAGCGGATCCTCGACCAGGTCCTGGATAGCCCGCCGCAACGGACGCGCGCCGTAGTCCGGGTCGTAGCCCTTCTCGGCCAGCAGGTCCATGGCCTCGGGCGTCATTTCCAGCTCGACCTCGTGCTCCGACAGGCGCTCCCGCACCAGGTCCAGTTCCAGGTCGACGATCTGGTGTATGTCCCCGCGGGTCAGCGCCCGAAACACCACCGTCGCGTCGATTCGGTTCAGGAATTCGGGCCGGAAGGCCTTCTTCAATTCGCCCATCACCTTGCCGCTCATGCGCTTGTACTGGTCTTCCTCGGCGACGTCCGAATCGTCATCCATGACAAACCCGATCGACGACGCCCGCTTGATCAGCTGCGCCCCGATGTTCGAGGTCATGATCACGATCGTATTGCGAAAGTCCACCGTGCGCCCGTGCGTGTCGGTGAGCCGCCCGTCCTCCATCAACTGCAGCAGCACGTTGAAGACGTCCGGATGGGCCTTCTCAATTTCGTCCAGCAGGATCACCGAGTATGGCCGCCGGCGGACGGCTTCCGTGAGCTGCCCGGCGTCCTCGTAGCCGACGTACCCGGGGGGCGCGCCGACCAGCCGCGACACCGAGTGCCGCTCCATGTATTCCGACATGTCGATGCGGACCAGCGACTCCTGGCTGCCGAACATAAACTCCGCCAGCGCCCGCGCCAGCAGCGTCTTGCCGACCCCGGTGGGCCCCAGGAAGATGAAGCTGCCGATCGGCCGTTTCGGGTCCTTGAGCCCGGGCGGGCGCGCGCCGCACGGCCTTGGCCAGCGTCTCGATCGCCTCGTTCTGGCTGACCACCGTCTTGTGCAGTTCTTCTTCCATCTGCAACAGCCGCTGCGACTCTTCCTCGGCGATCCGCGAAACCGGGATTCCGGTCCACACCGAGACCACCGACATCACGTCGTCCTCGGTCACTTCCGGCGTCTTGTCGCGGCGGTTCTCGGCCCACTCGGTTTCCAGCTGCTCGGCCCGCGCCCGCGAGGTCCGCTCTTCCGAGCGCAACTCGTCGGCGGTCTCGTAGTCGCTCTCGGCGATCGCCAGGTCTTTGCGGGTGACGACGTCCTCGATGCTGGCGATCAACTCGCGCAATTCCTGCGGCGTCGAGCCGGCCCGTATCTTCACCTTCGCCGACGCTTCGTCGATCACGTCGATCGCCTTGTCCGGCAGGAAGCGGTCGGTCACGTAGCGCCCGGCCATCTCGGCGGCCAGCTGGACGGCCTCGTCGGTGATCTTCACCTTGTGGTGGTCCTCGTAGCGCTCGCGCACGCCCTTCAGGATGTCGATCGATTCCTCGATCGTCGCCTCGCGCACCTTCACCGGCTGGAAGCGCCGCTCCAGCGCCGCATCCTTCTCGATGTGCTTGCGGTACTCGTCGGCGGTCGTCGCGCCGATGGCCTGCAGTTCGCCGCGCGCCAGCGCCGGCTTCAGGATGTTGGCCGCGTCCACCGCGCCCTCGGCGGCGCCGGCGCCCACCAGGGTGTGCAATTCGTCGATGAAGATCATGGTCTCGTCCGAGGACTTCAGTTCCTCGATGACCTTCTTGAGCCGTTCTTCAAACTCGCCGCGGTACTTGGTGCCGGCCACCAGCGAGCCGATGTCCAGGGTCAGCAGCCGCCGCCCCTTCAGGCTTTCGGGCACGTCGCCGGACACGATCCGCTGCGCCAGGCCCTCCACGATCGCGGTTTTGCCCACGCCGGGGTCGCCCACCAGCGCCGGGTTGTTCTTGGTCCGCCGGCTCAGGATCTGGATGACGCGCTCGATCTCTTCCGCTCGCCCGATCACCGGGTCCAGCTCGTCGCGGCTGGCCGCGGCCGTCAGGTCCACGCCCATCTGGTCCATCAGCGGCGTCTTGCTGGTCTTCTTGCCCTGGCGCTGCCCGGGCTCCATCGAGCCGTGGCTCACCACCTGCACCACCTGCGCGCGCACCTTGTCCAGGTTCACTCCCAGGCTTTCCAGAACTCCGGCCGCGATGCCTTCGCCCTCGCGGACCAGCCCCAGCAGCAGGTGCTCGGTGCCGATGTAGTTGTGGCCCAGCCGCCGGGCTTCTTCCACCGCCAGTTCGATCACGCGCTTGGCGCGCGGCGTCAGGTTGATGTCGCCCACCACCATCCGCTCGCCCCGCCCGATGATGAACTCAACCGCGCTGCGGACCTTGTTCAGCTCGACCCCGAGGTTGCCAAGAACCTTGGCCGCGATCCCGTCACCCTCACGCAGCAATCCCAGCAGCAGGTGCTCGGTGCCGATGTAGTTGTGGTTGAATCGCGTCGCCTCGTCCTGTGCGTAGACCAGGACTTTCTTCGCCCGCTCGGTGAATTTGTCGAGCCTGTCGTTCACCTATCGCTCCCAGCGTGACCATGTGCTTACCGTTCGTCGGTAACCCTATTGTCCCACAGCCGGTCGGTGAGCGGTATTACGCTTTCGCGTCGTCCTCGTCCGCGGCCTCGGAATCGTCGGATTCCTCAGCCTCGTCCTCGGTCTCGGCCTCGGCGTCGGCGACGACTTCCTCGTCGGCCTCAGCGACGA
>CAYYTN010000025.1:6245-15413 GCA_964474495.1 uncultured Chloroflexota bacterium | reverse complement strand
CGCCGGTGATGCCGACGATCTTCCCCTGTAGTCGATTCACGGGGTCATCCCTTCTGTGGTGATTTCCTGGTTGGATGCGGAAGTGATTGCATGCTGTTCCTTCGGTGGGCGGCTGTCAACGCGCGGCGCGACGGCGGCCCCGGGGGGCCGCGCCGGCCGCGCGATTGACCGTTCGGCTAGAGCGCGGTCGCGGCGGCGACGATGTGCTCGACGTTCATCCCGAACTTGGTGAACAGGGCCTCGTCGTCGCCGGATTCGCCGAAGTGGTCGCGGATGCCGATGCGATGCACCCGCACCGGGGCGTGCTCGGTGACCGTCTCGGCGATGGCGCTGCCGAGCCCGCCGATGATGCTGTGGTTTTCGACGGTGATGAGCCGGTCGAAGCGCTGCGCCACGTCGACGATCGCCGGGACATCCAGCGGCTTAAGCGTGGGCAAGTGCAGCACGTGGGCCGAGATGCCGCGGGTCTGCAACTGGTCGGCGGCGGCCAGGACCTTGTGGGCCATGATGCCGGTGGTGACCAGGGCGACGTCTTCGCCCTCGCGCAGGGTGACCGCCTTGCCGATCTCGAACTTGTAGCCGTCGTCGAACAGCACCGGCAGGACCTCGCGGGTGGACCGGATGTAGACCGGGCCCTCGAACTCCGCTGCCGCCAGCACGACCTGGCGGGTCTCGGCGCCGTCGGCCGGGCAGATGACCACCATGTCGGGGATGGCGCGCAAGATGGCCAGGTCTTCGAACGCCTGGTGGGTGGCGCCGGTCTTGCCGGCGGGGATGCCGGCGTAGGCGCCCAGGAGCTTCACGTTGAAGCGCGGGAAGGCGACCGAAATGCTGACCTGGTCGGCGACCCGGCGGCCGGTGAAGCAGGCGAAGGTGCTGGTGAACGGGACCAGGCCGACGGAGGCCATGCCGGCGGCCATGCCGATCATGTTCTGCTCGGCGATGCCGACCTGGTAGAAGCGCTCCGGGAAGGAGTCTTTGAAGATCGCGGCCTGGGTGGAGGAGCCCAGGTCGGCGTCGAGGACGACGACGTTGGGGTCCCGCTCGCCGGCCTCGACCAGGGCTTTGCCGAACGCCTCGCGGCAGGAAATCAGGTCGCCAATGGCCATCACTTCACCTCCAGCTCGGCGAGGCCCTGTTCCAGTTCCTCGGGGGTGGGTACGCGGGCGTGCCAGGCCACCTGATCCTCGATGAAGGAGACGCCCTTGCCCTTGACGGTGTGGGCGAGCACGATCACCGGTGCGTCGGCGTCGTCGCGGGCGGCCTCGAGGACGGCGATCAACTCGGCGATGTCGTGGCCGTCGCACTCGACGACCTTCCAGCCGAAGCTCTCGAGCTTGGGCACCAGAGGCTCCAGGGCCATAGTCTCGTCGACCCGGCCGACCAGTTGCAGCTTGTTGAAATCGACGATCGCGGTGAGGCCGCTGACCTTGTGGGTGCCGGCGTACATGAGCGCCTCCCAGACCTGGCCCTCGTCGAGTTCGCCGTCACCGAGGACGGCGTAGACGTGGGCGGCGGGGCCCTTCGCCTTGAGCCCGAGGGCCATGCCGATGGCCACCGAGAGGCCGTGGCCGAGGCTGCCGGTGGAGGTCTCGACGCCGGGGGTCTTCAGGCGATCCGGGTGGCCCATGAAGATGCTGTCGACGGTGTCGTAGTTCTCCACGAATTCCTCGCGGGAGAAGTATCCGCGAGCCGCCAGCACCGCATAGAAGCCGGCCGAGGCGTGGCCCTTGGAAAGGACCAGGCGGTCGCGCTCGGGCCAGTCGGGGCGTTCCGGGTCGTTCCGCAGGACGCGGAAATAGAGCGCCGTGAGGATGTCGGTGACCGAGAGGCTGCCGCCGGTGTGGCCGGCGCCGGCATTGGCGATGGCCTGCAGGATGTCCTGGCGGGCGGTGGCGGCGATGCCTTCGAGACGGGTGACGAGGGCGGCATCGACGCCGCCGTTCGCCGGGCTCATGCGTTCCTCCGCGGATGCTGCGGGGAGTCGCCGGGCGGCGATTTCTGATTGCGCGTAGACACGGTCCTGTCCTCCTGACTGTCAACAGGATTCGATGACTCATCGCTCGATCGGCCGGTATGAAGTCGAAACCGTGCCCGGAGGCCGGTGATTGACTGGCACCGATCGCGCGTAATGCTAGCACTCCGGCGGCCGGCGCAGCGGGGCGGACGGGCGGGGTTTCGGCTAACCCAGGTCCTGCCCGCGGCCCAGGTTTTCGCCGTCGATCCAGACCTCGTCGCCGACGCCGAAAAAACGGTAGCGGTGGCGGAGATCACCGAGGTGGGCGCGGGCCAGCGGCATGCTCAGTAACAGCAGGCCGTGGGCGGTGCGTTGAATCGGCGACAGGCCCGCGCAATAGGCCCGGTCCTCTTCGGCGAAGGCGGCCGGGTAGGCGGCGACCCGACGCGCCAGCGGCTTGTGCGACCCGGGGGCGGCGTCGAGATCTTCGCTGTACCAGGTCTGCAGCCGCTGGCGGAGGCGGCGGTGCTCGCGCCGGCAGACGAACCGCCAGAGGTAGTGGAAGCGGCGCGGGACGGTGGCGCCGACGAACGGCGAGGTATAGCCGGCGTCCGAATCGGCCGCCAGCGCCAGCAGGACGCGCCAGATGAAGGGCGGGCCGGCGAGCCCCAGGTCAGCCACGGTCGCTGCGCCGAAGGTCGGTCGGATACATCGCGGCGATCAGGCCCAGCAGACGAGGCCGAGGCTGGCCGGCGACGGCAGATCGGCGTGGCGCGGCAGGACCCGCACGGTGAAGCCGTGGCGGCCGCTGCCCCGGCAGGTGACGGCGCCGGTGAACAGGCCGCCGGCCGCGTCGCCGTCGGCCTCGGTTTCGATGTCCACGATCTGGGGATCGCTGATGTGGCCCATGGCGTCCAGGGGGCCTTCGTAGATCTGGACGGCGACGTCCCCCGGCGAGATCTTGCCGGTGACCACCCGCGCCCGGACCTCGACGCGGGCGCCGTCGGTGAGTTCGCCGTCGATGTCGCTTTCGACGGACTTGATGGCGACTTCGCCCCAGTGGGCGCGCATGTGCCCCTTCCACCAGGCCAGGCCCTTGATGCGGGTGTTGGTGTCGGTGAGCAGGTCGGCCGAGCGCAGGTGGGCCTGCAGGTAGAAGCGCTCGCAGTATTCGCGGACCATGCGGTTGGTGTTGAAGACCGAGGCGAGCTGGGCGACGGATTCCTTCATCTTGTCGATCCAGCGATGCGGGACGACGTCGACGGCGCGGTCGTAGAAGAGCGGCACGACGCTGTTTTCGAGCAGATCGTAGAGCGCGGCGGCGTCGACGCGGTCCCCGGTGTCGGGATCGGCGTGGGATTCGCGGCCGCCGATGGCCCAGCCGACTTCGGGGGTGTAGGCCTCGTGCCACCAGCCGTCGAGGACGCTGAGGTTGAGGGCGCCGTTGGCGGCGGCCTTCATGCCGCTGGTGCCGCTGGCCTCCATGGGGGGGCGGGGGGTGTTGAGCCAGATGTCGACGCCCTGCACCAGGTAGCGGGCGGCGTCGAGGTCGTAGTTCTCCAGGAAGACGACGTGACGCCGCAATTCCGGATCGCGGCTGAGTTCGACGATGCCCTGGATGAGGCGCTTGCCTTCCTCGTCACGCGGGTGGGCCTTGCCGGCGAAGACAATCTGCACCGGGCGCTCGGGATTGCACAGGAGCTTTCGCAGGCGCTCGCGGTCGCTGAGGATCAGGGCGGCGCGCTTGTAGGTGGCGAAGCGGCGGGCGAAACCGATGGTCAGGATTTGCGGGTTGAGCAGGTTGTCGATGCCGGCGATCTCGGCTTCGGGCGCGCCGCGGGCGGCCAGGTTGGCGCGCAGCCGCCGGCGCACGAAGGCGACCAGGCGCTGGCGGCGGCGCTCGTGGGTGCCCCAGAACTCCAGGGAGGGAATCTGGCGGGCGCGCTCCCAGATGGTCATGTCGCCGGGCTGGGTGACCCAGCCGGGGCCGAGGTAGTTGTCGTAGACCTCGGCGAGATCGTGGGAGATCCAGCTGCGCACGTGGACGCCGTTGGTGACGTGGCCGATGCCGACTTCATCGGTGGGGATGCCGGGCCACATGCCCTGCCACATGCCGCGGCTGACCTGGCCGTGCAGGCGGCTGACGGCGTTGCTGTGCTCGGCCATGCGCAGGGCCAGGGCGGTCATGACCAGTTCGCCGTTGTCGCCGCCGGCGCCGTCCTCGCGGCCGAGGGCCATCAACTCGGCGATGCTGATGCCGAGTTGCTTCGCGTAGGCGGCGAAGTATTTGGTGATGAGCTCGCCGGAGAAGCGGTCGTGGCCGGCCGGGACCGGGGTGTGGGTGGTGAAGACGGTGGAGGCGCGGACGGCCTCGGTGGCCTCGGCGAAGGTGAGGCCGTATTCGGCGCGCATGTCGCGGATGCGCTCCAGGGCGCAGAACGCGGCGTGGCCTTCGTTGAGGTGGTAGACGGTGGGGGCGTAGCCGAGGGCCGCGAGGGCGCGGACGCCGCCGATGCCGAGCACGATCTCCTGCAGGATGCGGGTTTCGTTGTCACCGCCGTAGAGCCGGTTGGTGATGTTGCGGGCGTCGTAGCTGTTGCCGGGTACGTGGGCGTCGAGCAGCAGCAGCTGGATGCGGCCGACATCGGCCTGCCAGATGCGCAGCTTGACTTCCTTGCCGGCCAGGTCGACCGATACGACGATTGGCTCGCCGGCGTCATCGACGGCGAGCCGGACGGGCATGTGGTAGAAGTCGTTCTTGGGATAGGTCTCGGTCTGGTAGCCGTCCAGGGTGAGCTGCTGGCGGAAGTAGCCCTCCTGGTAGAGCAGCCCGACGGCGACGAAGGGCAGGCCGAGATCGCTGGCCGATTTGAGATGGTCGCCGGCCAGGGCGCCGAGTCCGCCGGAGTAGATCGGCAGCGACTCGGTGATGGCGAATTCGAGGGAGAAGTAGGCGATCAGGCGCTGGTCGTCGTCGTCGTGGTCCTGGTGGTACCAGGAAGAGCGGCTGAGGTAGGTGTTGAGCTCCCAGCTGACCCGCTCGAGATGCGCCAGGAAGGGGTCGTCGGCGGCGAGTTCGTTGAGGCGCTCCTCGCCGACCATGCCGAGCATGCGGATGGGGTTGTGGTTGGAGTCTTCCCAGAGCTCGGCGTCGATGCGCCGGAAGAGGCCGACGGCGTCGGGATTCCAGCTCCACCAGAGGTTGTAGCTGATCTCTTTGAGCGGCTGCAGCGAAGCGGGGATGCTGGGGACGACGATGAAATCGGCAACGGGTTGCACGGATTGAAACCCTCCCTGAGAAGCGGGCGCCCCACCCGGTGGCCGGGTCGCCGGTCGGGTAGTGTCATGATGGACGCCCGGCCTGCGCCCCGCGGCGCGGTCACATGCGGTCATACATGGTAATGGCAAAGGGGACGACCCGGGCGATGACACCGGCAGATTCGAGCGATGGCGGCGGGCGGCATCGAGTGGTGGAGGCGATCGTGTTTCGGCGCGGGGACCCGCTCAAGGTCTTGCTGCTGCGGCGCACGCCGCAACGGGGCGGCTGGTGGCAGGCGGTGACCGGCAGCGTCGAAGCGGGGGAAGGACTGGAGGCGGCGGTGCGGCGCGAGGTCCGCGAGGAGACCGGGATCGGCGACCCGGTGACCATCCTGGACCTGGAGTTCGCGTTTCCGTTTGAGTTCGAGAAGTACGGCGGCGATCGCCGGCTGCAGGCGGTGAAGCACTCTTTCGGGGTTGAGGTGGCCGGGGAGGCGATCGCGACCGGCGATGAGCACGACGACTGGGCGTGGGTAACGCCGGCGGAGGCGCTGGCGCGGCTGACCTGGGAGGACAACCGGGAGGCGCTTCGCCGGCTGGAAAGACGCCTGGCCGGGGGCGAGGACCGGGGCTAGGCCGGACCGCTGGAATGGGCGGATCGGACGGTTGATGGAGCGCCATGGAGGGGCGGCCGGAAGCGGGCTTGCGAGGCCCGAATTTCATTGACGAAATCGCGGTTTCGGAGGTAGATTAGAGACGTGGCTGAGAGGACAGAGCAAGGGGGCGAATGGTGGTTCGAATCTACATTCGGAATCATCGTTGGCTGGTGATTAATTAGGGGCCCTCTCGGGCTATCCAACTGAGAGGGCCGGCGGACGGGGCGGAAAGACCGAACCGACGTCAGGGGCGGAAGCTGCGAAGCCCGGAGTTCGAGCGGAAACGCTTGGAACGGGGAAGCCGGCAAAGCGGAGGAGTGGGTGGTGACGTGGTTGGGGCGTCCGGTCCGCACACAAGCCATTCGCGCGGTTGCACACTGGAAGATGCCACCCAGCCGGAAGGCACAACAGTCCGCAATCCGGCCTTGAAAACACCGGAGCGGAAAAACAAATCAGAGTTTTGATACTGACCGGGCAGTTCCGGCGGTAATCGAGCGAAAATAGAGAGCTTTCGAGCGGGGGCCTTCGGGCTCCCGCTCTTCTTTCTGGAGCGGGCGAGTCGCCGGCGATCGGGCCCCCGCTCTTCTTCTTGGGCAGCCCGGTGCGGCGAGTCGCAGGCTCGCTTTTCTCGCGGCGGTCGCCGCTGCCCCCGGGCCTAGTCGGTGGCCCGGGTGCGCGAGCTGGTGCTGCGCGCCGTGTCGGTCGCGAAACGCTGCAGCGCGATCTCATCAATTACCACCCCGAGCCCGCTCCCGGACGGAACGTTGAGGTAGCCGTCTTTGTCGATGTTGAGCGGCTCCGCCAGCACCCCGCCAAGCTGCTGGTAGGAACGCAGGGTGCGGCAGGGCGGGTCGATGATGAACTCGATCCAGGGCGAGTTGCGCAGCGTGGCGCAGAGGTGCAGGTGGGCCGCCAGGCCGATGCCGCCGGCCCCATGGTGGGGGATAAACTGCCGGCCCATCAACTCGGCCGTTGACGCGACTTTACGCAACTGTGAGAGCCCTTCGGAAGTGGTGGCGTCGGGCTGGACGATGTCGTAGGCCCCGTCGCGCAGCATCCAGTAGAACTCATGCAGGCCGACGTTGCCCTCGCCGCCGGCGATGGGCACCCCGACCGCGTCGCGCAGCCGCGACAGGTTCTCGAATTGATAGCGGGGCAGCGGCTCCTCGAGCCACAGCACCCCCAGTTGCTCGTACTCGCGGGCGGTGGCGGTGGCGCGCGCGAGGTCCCAGGTGACCCCGGCGCCGGCGACCGGATTGGAGGGCGACACGGCCCCCGCCTGGTTGGCATCGACCATGATCTCCATGGAGTCGCCAACGGCTTCGCGGACCAGTTCAACCATGCGGACATCGTCGGCGAGAGTCTCGTAGTGGGCGCGGATCTTGACGGCCTGGAAGCCCTGCGATTGGAGTTCGAGGGCACGTTGAGGTACTTCCTCGACCGGGCGGGCGGTGACCAGGCTGGCGTAGGCGCGGATGCGGTTCTGGTAGACGCCCCAGAGGGTGCAGAGGGGGAGCCCGGCGGCCTTGGCGACGATGTCGCAGAGGGCCATGTCGACGATCCAGCCGCCGCCGGCCTGGCGCAGGAGATCGGCGTGCCGCTCGAGGGCAAAGGGGTTTTGGCCGATGAGTCGCGGGGCGATGAATTCGCGGATCAGGGCGGCGTCCCGCCGGCCGGAGCCCCCGACGCCGACGATACCTTCGTCGGTGGTGATCTGCACGATGGTGGCGGGACGGGAAGTCTCGACCACGTCCGGGCGCCAGGCGGCGCGGAACTCTTCCGGATAGGGCAGCTCGAGGGTCGTGGCCTTGACTTCAACGATTTCCAACGGCGCTCTCCCCGGATTTGAATGCGGGCGGAGATCGATAATACTGTTGCCCACCACAGCTTGCAGCGTCGGCAAACCGGAGGCGAAACGAGATGAGCAAAACGAGCGGGGTCGTGATGGATCTGGGGCGGAGCCCGCACGCGCGGCTGCGGCCGGTGCCGCTGACGGCGGTGGAGTTCGCCGACGACGTGTGGGCGCCGCGACGGGCGACGATTCGCGAGGAAACGATTCGCGAGCAGCTGGTGCAGTGCGAGAACACCGGGCGGATCGACAACTTCCGGCGGGCCTCGGGACGCAGCGAGATCGCCGAGCACCAGGGGTTGGTTTTCAACGACTCGGATGTGTACAAGACGCTGGAGGCGGCCGGCTATGCGCTGATGGAGGGGGTGAGCCCGGAGCTGGAAAAGCTGATCGAGGATGTAATCGATGAGATCGCGGCCGCCCAGCAGCCGGACGGCTACCTGAACACGGCCTTCATGTTCGAGCAGGCGAGCGCGCGCTACACCAACCTGACCCAGGAGCACGAGTTCTACTGCTACGGGCACATGATCCAGGCGGCCATCGCGCACCGCCGCGGCACCGGCCGGGACACCTTTTTCGACGTGGCGCTGCGGGTGGCCGAGCACCTGGTGGCGACGTTCGGCCCGGGCCGGCGGGACGCCACCGACGGGCACGAGGAAATTGAAATGGCGCTGGCCGAGTTGTACCGCGAGACCGGCGAGCAGAAGTACCTGGACCTGGCGATCGACTTCCTGGATCAGCGCGGCCAGAACCCGTCGGTGTTGCCGGACCGGCCGCGCCGCCGCGAGCGCGAGTACTACCAGGACCACCTGCCGGTGCGGGAGCAGTCGGAGGTGGTGGGCCACGCGGTGCGGGCGATGTACCTGACGACCGGGATGACCGACGTGATCCTGGAGACCGAAGACGCGGAAATGGAGGCGGCGCTGCACCGCCTGTGGGACAACACCTACACGCGCAAGGCCTATGTGACCGGGGCGCTGGGGGCGCGCTATGAGGGCGAGGCCTTCGGCGACAACTACGAACTGCCCAACGAACGGGCCTACGCGGAGACCTGCGCGGCGATCGGCGCGGTGTTCTGGAACTGGCGTTTGCTGGCGCGCTACGGCGACGCCAAGTACGCCGACGCGATGGAGACGGCGCTGTTCAACAGCGTGATCTCGGGGGTCTCGCTGGACGGACAGGGCTATTTCTACATGAACCCGCTGGCGTCGCCGGGCGGCTATGCCCGCGATAGCTGGTTTGAGTGCTCGTGCTGCCCGCCGAACGTGGCGCGGCTGCTGATGAGCCTGCCCGGGTATGCCTACTCGACGGACGATGACGGGCTGTGGGTGCACCTGTACGTGGCGGGTGGGGTGGCGGCGGACCTGGGCGAGCGCGGGAGCCTGGCGATGAGCGTGGAAACCGAATACCCGTGGGACGGCGCGATTCGCATGCAGGTGGCCGAGGCG
>CAYYTN010000025.1:1270-6235 GCA_964474495.1 uncultured Chloroflexota bacterium | reverse complement strand
AGGGCGCGACGACGCTGGCGCTGCGGATACCGGCCTGGGCGGACACGTCCGAGCTGCGGATCAACGGCGAGCCGGCGGGAGTGGAGATTGTTCCGGGTTCGTACGCGCGGATCACCCGGGAGTGGCAGGCCGGCGACGCGGTTTCGCTGGAGTTGCCGATGCGGGCGCGCCGGCTGCGGAGTCACCCGCGGGTGCTGGACAACCGCGGGCACGTGGCGTTGGCGCGGGGGCCGATTGTGTATTGCGTCGAGGAGGCCGACCACGCCGGCGTGGATGTCTACGACCTGGGGCTGGCACCGGACGCGGCGATCGGGAGTCACCACGAGGCCGACCTGCTGGGCGGGGTGACCGTGCTGGAGGCCGACGGAGTCCGGTTGAACGGCAGCCAGACGAACCTCTATCAGGAGACGCCGTTCGATCCGCCGGGGGCCACCGGGAGCACGCCGCTGAAGGCGATCCCGTACTTCGTCTGGGCCAACCGCGGGGCGGGCAAGATGCGGGTGTGGATTCCGGAGGCCTAGAGGGTCCCGGGGTGGCGGATTTGAGGGGAGGTTGGCGATGGCGCTGAAGATCGCCTTCATCGGCGCCGGCAGCGTGGGTTTCACGCGGCGCTTGCTGCGCGATGTGCTGGCGGTACCCGAATTCCGCGACACCCATTTCGCCTTCACCGATATCTCGGCGCGGAACCTGGAAATGGTGACGGCGCTGTGCGAGAAGGACATCGGCAACAACGATCTGCCGGCGCGGGTGACGGCGACGACCGACCGGCGGGAGGCGCTGCGCGACGCCGACTACGTGATCAATTGCACCCGCATCGGCGGGCTGGCGGCGTTCGCGCTGGATATCGAGATTCCGCTCAAGTACGGGGTCGACCAGTGCGTCGGGGACACGCTCTGCGCCGGCGGGATCATGTACGGGCAGCGCAACATCCCGGTGGTGCTGGATTTCTGCCGCGATATCCGCGAGATGGCGAAGCCGGACGTGCTGTTCCTGAACTATGCCAACCCGATGGCGATGAATGTCTGGGCGGCGCTGGAGTACGGCGGCGTCAACACCATCGGTCTCTGTCACGGCGTCCAGCACGGGCACCAACAGATCGCCGATGTGCTGGGCGCGGGCGGGAAGGATGAGGTGGACATCATCTGCGCCGGGATCAATCACCAGACCTGGTACACGCAGATTCGGTACGCGGGGCGAGAGGTGGACGGCGCGGAACTGCTGGCGGCGTTCGAGCGCCATCCGGAGTTCTCGCGGACCGAGCGGGTGCGGATCGATGTGCTCAGGCGCTTCGGCTACTACAGCACCGAATCCAGCGGGCACTTGTCGGAATACCTGCCGTGGTACCGGACGCGGCCGGAGGACATCCGCGCGTGGATGGACCTGTCGCACTGGATCAACGGCGAGACCGGCGGTTACCTGCGGGTCTGCACCGAGGGGCGGGACTGGTTCGAGACCGATTTCCCGGAGTGGCTCGCGGCCAATGACCCCCCGATCGACGCCGCTGGAAGGTCGGACGAGCACGCGAGCTGGATCCTGGAAGGGCTGGAAACCGGGCGGGCGTACCGGGGCCATTTCAACGTGCGCAACCGGGGGGTGATTGCCAATCTGCCGGACGACTGCGTGATCGAGGCGCCGGGCTACGCCGACCGGAACGGGATCGCCGTCCCGCGGGTCGGCGAACTGCCGGCGGCCTGCGCGGCGACCTGCAATGTGTCGGTTTCGGTGCAGCGGATGGCGGTTGAGGCGGCGGTGACCGGCGACGTGAAGTTGCTGAAACAGGCGCTCATGCACGACCCGCTGACCGGCGCGGTGTGTGGACCGGAGCAGATCTGGCAGATGGCCGACGAGATGCTGGTGGCGCAGGCGGAATGGCTGCCGCAGTACGCGGACGCGATCCCGGCGGCAAAGGCGCGGCTGGAACAGGCCGGTCCGCCGCCGTTCCCGGATAACCAGGGGGCGGCGCGGCTGCCGGTTAGGTCGGTGGAGGAGTTGCGGGCGAGCGGCGAGCCGGGGCGGGGGGCGGTGAAGTAGGCCCGGGTGGTCGGGGCGGTGGGGCGGTTGGGAGGAAGACTTACGTAGCCCGGGGCGATTTGGTGCGAGAATGGGAACCCCGGTTGTCGGTTTGGAATGGATCGGCGCGCCGGGCTGACGAGCGAATCCGACACACCCGCGAAACGAGCTACTCCCCTGAAGATCCTGACGGTCAAGGGCATCGACATCCGCCTGCACATCACCTTCCCGCTGCTGCTGGTGTTTGCAGCGTGGCCGGCGATTTCGGGTCCGCGCATCGATTTCGAGGAAATGGCCTTCAGCGTCGTGACGATCCTGCTGCTCTTTGTGAGCGTGGCCCTGCACGAACTGGGGCACGGCCTGGAGGCGCTGCGCCTGGGAGTCGGGGTGCGCAACATCACGCTCTACCCGATGGGCGGGATCGCCTGGATGGAACGAATTCCGAAGAACCCGTGGCACGAGTTGCGGATTACGGCCGCCGGCCCGGCGGTGACATTCGTGCTGGCCGGGCTGCTATGGCTGGCCGACCAGAGCCTGGAGTCGCGGACGTTGTCGGTGAACTCCCCGGGCCTGCTGGATCGGTTCGTCCTGTCCGGCTGGGGGCAGATGGTCGGACTGCTGGCGACGATGAATCTGACCCTCGGGATCTTCAACCTGATTCCGGCATTTCCCCTGGACGGCGGGCGCATCTTCCGGGCGGTGCTGGCGATGCGGTGGGAGCACGTGCGGGCGACGACGATCGCCGCCCGGGTGGGCCAGGGCGCGGCGGTCCTGCTGGCGGTGTCCGGGCTGCTGGACAACTCGGGAGTGCAGTACTTCGGCGCCGGAATTCGCATCTTCATCGCGTTCTTCATCTGGACTTCGGCGCAGGCGGAGTTGAACGCGCTGAAACGGAGAAAGGGTCTGGAAGGCCAGACCGCGGGCGAACTAATGATTCGGAACGCCGCGGTGCTGGGTCCGCATGTCTCGCTGGCCAGCGCGGAGACCTTCATGGCCGGTTCGGCGCAGAACATCTACCCGGTGCTGGACAGCGTGGGCCGGCCGGTTGGGTGGGTGACGCGGGAGATGGTGCGAAGCGCGTTGACGCGGCTGATCGGCGGGACCGCGATTCGGGAGGTGATGCTGGCGCAGGTGGAGTATGTGGGCGAGCACACGCCGGTGCAGGAAGCGATCGAGTTAATGATCGAAAAGCGGCACCCGGCGCTGGCGGTGGTGGAAACCGACGGCCGGCTGCGCGGGATTCTGGTGATCAACCCGACGCCGACCGCCGGGGCGGCGGGCGGCTCGGGGCTGAACTAGCCGGTCGGCCGGGGCTGGACCAGCGGCGAACCGCTAGACCAGTGGTTTGAGGAACTCCAGGCTGGAGCGGATGCAGTCGTAGTGGTCGCGGCGGCAGAGGTCCTGCTCGACGACCCAGGTCTCGGCGCCGGCGGCTTTGGCGGCGGGGATGATGGCGTCCCAATCGAGGTTGCCCTCGCCGACCGGCGCGTAGACCGGCAGGGGCATGTGGCCGTCGTCGGGCAGAACGACTTCGAGATCCTTCATGTGGATGACCGGCATGCGGCCGTGCAGACGCTGGATGAGGTTGACCGGGTTGACGCCGGCGACGGCCGCCCAGTAGACATCGACGGTCATGGCCAGGTCGGGGCCGCCCTGCTCGATCAGCAGGTCGTAGATGGTGTCGCCGTCGGGGCCGCGCAGGAACTCGATGGAGTGGTTGTGGTGGCCCAGGGTGATGCCGGCGGCCTTTAGCTTCGCGACCACCGGCGGCAGGTCGGCCAGGAACTGCTGGTAGCCGGAGTAGGCGTAGCGGTCGTATTCGTCGATGATGATGGGCACGGCGACGTAGGGGCAGCCGAGGGTCTGCAGGAACTCGATCTCGGCGTCGGTGTCGTCGCGCAGCGCGCCCCAGCGGCGGTGGGCGGAGGCGCAGGTGAGCCCGGCGTCGTCGAGGATGCGGCGGGCCTCGGCGGCGGTGGTGTCGGGGGTCTCGCCCTCGACGGCGCCGACGCCGGCGAATTCGACGGCTTCGTAGCCGACTTCGCGGACGCGCTGCATGGTGTCGATGAAGCCCTTTTGGTCGGGCATGAAGTCGCGGAGGGTGTATAGCTCGAGGGAGATCGTGGCCATGGGGTTGTCTCCTATTGGTGGGGGGTTGGCTTCAGGCTACCAGCGGTGCGGGTGCGGGCCGAAGTCGGCGATGTAGAAGGGCGCGACGGCGCGGCCGGGCGGGCAGATTTCGTCGATGCGGGCGTTGTCGGCGTCGGTGATTTCGATTTCCAGCGCGCCGAGGTTGTCCTCCAGGTGGGCCATGGTGCGCGGGCCGATGATCGCCGAGGTCACCCCGGGGCGGGCGGCGACCCAGGCCAGGGCGAACTGGCTGACGGTGCAGCCCTTTTCGGCGGCGAGCGCCTCGACGGCTTCGATGGCGTCGAAGGTCCGGTCGGCGAATAGCTGACGCATTTCGACGCGGTGGTCGCCGGCCTGGTAGCGGGCGGTCTCGGCGATGGGCTCGCCGCGCTGGTAGCGTCCCGCCAGCAGCCCGCCGCCGAGCGGCGACCAGGGGATGATGGCGATGCCGTAGGTCTGGGCCATGGGGATCAGTTCGCGCTCGATGCGGCGCTCGAGGATGTGATAGGGCGGCTGCTCGGAGATGAAACGGTTGAGGCCGTGCTCTTTGGCGGCCCAGAGGGCGTCGACGTGCTGCCAGGCGCCGAAGGTGCTGGCGCCGATGTAACGGACCTTGCCGGCGCGGACCAGGTCGTCGAGGGCGCGCAGGGTCTCGTCGATGGGGATATGGGCGTCGGGGCGGTGGATCTGGTAGAGGTCGATGTGGTCGGTCTGGAGGCGGCGCAGGGAGGCCTCGCACTGCTCGATGATGTGGCGGCGGTGGTTGCTGTGGGCGTTGGGGTCGTCGTCGTCGCCGCGCCGAACCCTGAGTTCAATGCGACTTCC
>CAYYTN010000025.1:0-1260 GCA_964474495.1 uncultured Chloroflexota bacterium | reverse complement strand
GGGGTCGTCGGCGTCCATGACGCCGTGGACCTTGGTGGCCAATATGACACGGTCGCGCCGGCCGTTGCGCTGGAGGGCCTGGCCGACAAACTCTTCGCTGCCGCCGCGGCTGTAGGCGTTGGCGGTGTCGAGGACGTTAATGCCGGCGTCGAGGGCGCGATCGATGATGGCGCAGGAGTCGTCCAGGGTGGTGCTGCGGGCGAAGTTCATGCAGCCGAGGGTGAGCGGCGAGGCCTGCATGCCGGTGCGGCCGAACTGGCGGTATTCCAAGGTGATCTTCCCGGGCCCGCGCGTTTCAGGATGGCGCGGGCGCTGTCTGGTGAACGGGCGTCGCCGATGCGAAATCGGACGCCTGGCAGCACCGTGATCACCAGTCCCGTGGCAACGATCCCAAACGCCACCAGTGCCATCGTGCCGAATTCGTACTGGTCCGCGATCAGCCCCAGAATCGGCGCCGAAATCGCCGGCACCAGCGTCGCCACCGACGTGGCGATCCCGCTGCCCAGCCCGCGCCGATCCGGCGGGCTGGCCTCGATGATGTACGCCTGCGCGCCGGTCCAGTGGAACGCCAGGAAGAAGCCCATCACCGGCGCCGCCACCAGCACGAAGGTGAAGTCCGTCACCACTCCCAGCACCAGCATGAACGCCGCCAGCCCCACCAGCCCGGGCACGTAGGTCCACTTGCTCCCGAACTTCCGGATCCACGGCCCGCTCGCCAGCCCCAGCGTCGCCGTGACCCCGTGGATCGCCACCATCAGGAACGACGCCGCCAGGATCCCCTCATCCAGCACGTCGCGCACGAACACCGACAGGTACGTCATCATCGGCCACCACGCCGCCAGCCCCATCCCAAACATGATCACGAACGAGATAAACGCCCGCGAGCGCAGCGTGGTCGGGCCAACCGGCCGGGCAGCCTCCTCAACCAGCACCACCTCCGGCGTGTCCACCGCAACCGGCGTCTCCGGCAGTCCCACCACCGGCGCCGGCGCCGGCCCGCGAGCCCCACACCCGTTGCGGCGACACCCCGACCGCCCGCATCATTCCCAGCGCGAACATCGCCGCGAAGGCGGCGAGCGCGACGGTGCGTTTCCCCTCTGGCTTGCCCGTGTTCTCCCCCCGGATGGCTGACGGCGCAGAACGCCATACTGCACCCCGCCCAGCCTCCTGTAAACCGGCCGCGCCACCCCGGGACTGGTAATCTACGCTCCTGCCAGGCGTCCGATTTCGCATCGGCGACGCCCGTTCACCAGACAGCGC
>CAYYTN010000024.1:13608-15563 GCA_964474495.1 uncultured Chloroflexota bacterium | reverse complement strand
CTTCAGCGCCCGGATTACCCGTGGCCCCTGCACCCCCATCATCACCAGGTCGCCGGTGCAGATTATGTCTTCCGGCTTGATTCCGTTCGTCTCGATGTCGGCCATCACCGCGCGCAGCGCCACCAGGTTCCCGTGAATATCCGCGATGATTGCCAGTTCCATACGTTCTGCCGAATCCCCTGTATGTCGAGCGGCCCGCCGTTTTCCGACCGAGGACGAATAGCGTAGCAAAGTTCGCATCTCAATTCAGGTCAGCACGCCTACATAACCGCCCGGCGGGATATCGGCCCGGTCGCCGGTTAATATTCCGGTCGTGACGTCCGCCCTTCGGCGCGCCCACCCACCCACCAGGAGACCCATGCAGGACCTGCCGCCCTTCGTCCCGATGCGCCAGCAATTCGACGAAACCAAAATCGACGACCTCGAAGCCGTCATCAGCCAGGGCATCCGCGCCCGGCTTGAAAACGCCAGCTTCTCCGCCGGCCAGTCGGTCGCCGTCGGCGTCGGCAGCCGCGGCGTCTCGCCGATCCAGCAGGTCGTCCGCACCGTCATCAGCGAGCTCAAGGCCGCCGGTCTGGAGCCATTCATCGTCCCGGCCATGGGCTCCCACGGCGGCGGCACCGCCGAAGGCCAGCGCGATGTCCTGCTCGACTACGGCATCACCCCCGACGGCGTCGGCGCCGAAATCCGCGCCACCATGGACACCGTGGTGCTGGGTCACACCCCCGACAACGTCGAGATCCACTGCGACGCCAACGCCCACGCCGCCGATCACATCGTGGTCATCGGCCGGGTCAAGCCGCACACCGGGTTCCGGTCCGACATCGAAAGCGGCCTCTGCAAGATCATGGCCGTCGGCCTCGGCAAGCGCACCGGCGCCGAGCGGATCCACGAGGGCGGCCTCGCCCGCATTCCCGAAGCCGCCACCGTGTTCCTGGACACCGGCAAGATTCTCTTCGGCCTCGGCCTGGTCGAAAACGCCTTCGACGTGCCGGCCTTCGCCCGCGTCGCCGCGCCCGACGAGTTCCACGCCGTCGACCGCGAGCTGCTGGTCGAAGCCAAGCGCCTGATCCCCAGCATCCCCACCGACCAGCTCCACCTGCTGGTCATTGACGAGATGGGCAAGAACATCTCCGGCTCCGGCATGGACACCAACGTCATCGGCAAGTGGCGGCGCGCCGGCGGCGAGAAGATCCCCTACTACGAGTTCATCTCCATCCTGCGGCTCACCGCGGTTTCGCACGGCAACGCCACCGGCATCGGCTCCCCCGACTTCACCACCAAGAGGCTCGCCGACAGCGTCGACTGGCACGACACCTACATCAACGCCCAGACCGCCATGGTTCCCGACGCCGTCAAGTGCCCGATGACCTTCGCCACCGATCGCGAGTGCCTGGAGATGTCCGCGCACATCGCCGGCCGCAAGGCCCGCGGCGCGGCCCCGCGCATCGTGCGTATCAGGAACACCCTGGAGATCGAGACCTTCCTCGCCACCGAGGCCGTCGCCGCCGAACTGGAAGCCGCCGGCCGGGCCACCCGCGCCGGCGAGGCCATCGAGTTCCAATTCGACGCGGCCGGCGAACTCGTCGACCTCGCCGGTTGACCCGCTGAGCGCGATCGCCACCGACCCGCCCGGGGCGGCCGCCTACCGGGGCGTCCTGTTCGTCTCCATCTGGGCCTTCACCGGATTCGGCGCGACCCTCACCGTCACCGGACCGCTGCTGCAGCCCATTCGCGAGACCTTCGGTCGCGGCCAGGCCGAGATGGGACTGGTGTTCCTGGTCACCGCCCTCGCCTACATCGTCAGCGTCAGCGCCGGAACGGCCGCCTCCGACCACTACGGCCGCCGCCCATTCGTCCTGGCGGGACCGGTGCTCATAGTCATGGGCTTCCTGGTCGCCGCGGTCAGCCCCGGCTGGATCGTCTTCCTCGCCGGCGCCTATGTCTTTGGCAGC
>CAYYTN010000024.1:0-13547 GCA_964474495.1 uncultured Chloroflexota bacterium | reverse complement strand
CGACGTCGCCCCCCGCACCACCACCTCCACGCTCAACTATCTGCACCTCTTTTTCGGCATCGGCGCGGTCGTTGGTCCGCTCCTCGTCGGCGTCGGCCTGGAGGCCGGCCTCCACTGGCGGGTCATCGCCGGGGCCACCGCGCTGCTGGCGTTCACTATGTTTCTGCCCTACCTGTTCGTTCGCTTCCCGCCGATGGTGCCGACGGTCCGTCCGCCGTTCCGCAGAGTCCTGGCAACGCTGCTGCGCCCCCGGCCCCTCCTGATGCTCGCGGTCATACTTTTCTACGTCGGCGTCGAAGCCACCTACAACGGCTGGCTGCCGAGCTACTTTGAAATCGAGATCGGCGCCTCGCGCGGCGTCGGCGCCTACTCGGTCGCGATCATGTGGATCGGCATCGTCGCCGGCCGCGGCCTGTCCGGGCTCATTGCCCGCCACGTCGACCACCATCTCCTGCTGGCGGCCTCGATGGGCGCCAGCGTGCTCTCCGGCCTCGTCGTCGTCGCCACGTCCAGCATCCCGGTCGCGTTTGCCGCCCTGCTCTTTTCCGGCGCCATGATCGGCGGAGCTTTTCCCACCGCTCTGGCGATCGGCGTGCGCGGCCAGCGGGCCATGGTCGGCGCGCTCACCGGGTTCATCGTCGCCGGGGCCGGCATCGCGGGCGTGATCTTTCCGCCGGTCGCGGGCCTGATCGTCGATGGCGGCGGTTTCCGGGCGGCGCGCCTGTTCACGGCGCTGCTGGCGGTCCCCGGCGCGGCGGCGGCGCTCGCCGCCTACTTCCGGTGTCACCGCGATGCGGCGGCCGACCGGCCCTTAGACTAAGGTTCCGCGGGACCTCCAACCGAAAGCCAGACTCCGTGCCCAGCGCCACCCAACCCGTCATCGCCATCGACTTCGGTGGCACCCAGATACGCGCCGCCGTCGTCGATTCGGACGGTGAAATCAGCGGACTGCAGTTCGCCGAAACCGGCGTCGATGGTCCGGCCGCCGTCATCGCCCGCATCGGCGACACCACGCAGGCCGCCCTCGACGCCGCCGGGGTCGAAGCCTCCGACTGCGCCGCCATCGGCATCGCCGCCCCCGGCCCCCTCGACTACGAACGCGGCATGATCCTGCGCGCCCCCAACATCCCCGGATTCGAGAACATCACCGTCGCGCCGCCTATTGGCGCGCGCTTCGGCCTGCCCGCGTTCCTCGGCAACGACGCCAACCTGGCCGTACTCGCCGAGCACACCTACGGCGCCGGCCGCGGGGTCAGTGACATGGTCTACGTCACCGTCAGCACCGGCGTCGGCGCCGGCATCCTGGTCGGCGGCGAGTTGCTGCTCGGTTCCACCGGCAACGCCGGCGAAGTCGGCCACATGACCATCGACTTCCACTCCACGGTCCACACCAGCGGCAACATCGGGTGTGTCGAGCAGTTCGCCGCCGGACTCGGCATCGCCCGCTACGCCGAGCAACTCCTGGCGGAAGACAACCGCTCCAGCCTGGCCGCCATTCTTGAAGACGGCGGCGAACTCACCGCCCGCGATGTCGCCGAAGCCGCGCAGGCCGGCGACCGGCTCGCCAACCTCGCCTGGGACCGGGCGGTCCGCGCCCTCGGTGCCGGCTTCGTCAGCTTCATCCACGTCCTCAATCCGCGCCTCATCGTCGTCGGCGGCGGGGTCACCAACGCCGGCGATTTCCTCCTCGACCCGCTCCGCGCCTACATCCAGCGCTACGCCATGCCCGGGTTCAAGGAAGACCTGCGGATCGTCCCCTGGACCCTCGGCGAGAAGATCGGCCTGCTCGGCGCCGCCGCCTGGGCCCGCCGGTCCCTGCGGTCCCTTCGGTCCCTTCGGGACTCCTAGTCGCGCCGATTCGCTCGCGCTCGCTTGCCCAGCGCTTCCTCCGGGACTCCTAGACGCATTTACCGATCGGGCAGCCGCACCTCGTCCAGCACCAGGTAACCACCCACCGCCGCCACCCGAATCCCCATCACTCCCTCGCCCACCAGGTAGCCCCGCGCCCGGGTCGCCAGCGGGATACCCGGCAGTTGCTCGTCCAGCCGCGCATCCGCCCGGGCATAGGCGGCGGCGCGCGCCTCGGGGTCGCGTTCGCCGTCCGCCCCGGCCACCAGGTCGTCATAGGCGGCGTCCACCCAGCCCGAGCGCAGGAAGTCGTCTCCCGACCGCCACAGGAAGTTGTGCCAGTTCTCGGGGTCGCGGTACTCGGCGTTCCAGCCCGCCCGGTAGATATCGAAATCGCCCGGCTCGACCGTGAAGTCCAGGAAGTCGCGCCACTCGCGCCGGTCGATCTCCACCTGCACCCCCAGCACCTCGGCCCAGCGCGCCCGCAAGTACTCCGCCAGCCGGTCCCAGCGCTCGGTCTGGTGGTAGGTGAAGCGCACGGTCGGGAAGCCCGCGCCGTTCAAGAAGCCGGCCTCCGCCAGCAGCCGCCGCGCTTCATCGATCCCGGCCTGCGGCGCGCCGATCGCCGGTTCCGCCGACGACCGCGCCGGCTCCGGCAGCAGACTCGCCGAAGGGCTCTCCGCGCCCTCGAACACCAGGCCCACCAGCCGTTCCCGATCCAGCGCCAGCGAAAACGCCCGCCGCACCCGCACATCGTCCCAGGGCGCCTTCCGCGCGTTGAACACCAGGAACCAGTTTCCGGCCAGGTCGTAGACCGCGCTGCTGCTGCGCAATTCCTCGTCGTCCCGCGCCCGGTTCAGGTCCTCGCCGCGCAGTTCCACGATGTCCGCTTCGCCGGCCGCGAACCGTTCCGCCAGCGAGCCGTCAGTGCCCATCAGGGTCACCGCCACCTCGTCCATCCGCTGTCGCGACGGATCGCGGTAGTGCGGATTCCGCACCAGCCGCATGCCCACCCCGTGCTCCCACTCGGCCAGCATGTAGGGACCGTTCCCCACCAGGTTGCCGGCCTCCGTCCAGCGCACGCCGGTCGCCCCCAGCACGTCCCCCTTCACCGGCGCGAAGGTCCACAGCGCCACCCGGGCCGGGAAGGCCATAGTTGGCTCGGCCAGCGTCACCTTCAGCACCCGCTCCGACTCCGCCACGATCCCCACCCCGTCCGCGTCGGCGCTCACCCCGTCGGCGTAGTCCATCGCCCCCTCCACCGGGAACAGCAGGTAGGCCGCGTCCGAGCGCACGTTCGGGTCCAGCACTCGTTTCCAGGCGTACTCAAAGTCCGCCGCCGTCAGCGCCGACCCGTCGCTCCACTTGAGATCCGGCCGCAGCGTGAACCGGTATTCCGCGCCCCCGGCCGCCACCTCCCATTTCTCCGCCGCCGCCGGCTGCGCCCTTCCTTCGGCGTCCACCCGCACCAGCGGCTCGAACAGCAGGTCAACTAGCGTCAGCGCCTCCGGGTACATCGCCAGGCCCGGGTCCAGCGTCATCGTCAGGCCCGGATCCAGCGTCTTCAGTTCGCGCATCGCCAGCCGCAGGATCACCGGGTTTTCGGGCGCCTCGGTGGCCGTCGGCGTCGCCACCGGCCGCGTCGCCTTCGGCTCAACCCCCGGCCCCGGCCCGGTCTCCTCCCGTTCGCAGCCCACTAGCACCAGCAGCATCGCCAGGAGGACCAACCCCACCCCCCACCAACCCCGGCGCCTCATCTAGTCATCGATCCAGACCGACGACATCCACTCCTGCATGCTGCTGGTCGGCGTGAAGCCGCGCACATAGGGCTTCACCAGGTAGTGATCCATCCCGAACTGCATCGGCAGCACCACCCCGTCCTTGATGATCAGATCTTCGGCCTGCCGGTAAAGCTCGTAGCGCCGCGCGGCGTCCGGCTCCACCCGCGCCTCCTCCAGCAGGGCGTCCACTTCCGGGTTCGAGTAGTGGGTCGCGTTCTCCGGGCTGCCGCTCAGGAACAGGAACTCCAGGAAGTTATCCGGGTCCGGATAGTCGGCCACCCAGCCGAACCGGATCATCTGGTGCCGGTGATTCGGGTCCTCCATCTCCAGCAGGAAGTCCGCGAAATCGATCGCCTGCATCCGCACCGTCACCCCCAGGTTCTCGCGCAGGAAGTGCAGGATCGCCTCCGTGTCCTGCGACGGCAGCAGCCCGCTGCCGGCCATCAGGAAGGTCACGTCGGGCAGATTCTCGGCGCTGCCGTAGCGCGAAAGGCTCAGTTCGCGGCGGGCTTCCTCCGGGTCATAGCCCAGCGCTTCGCGGTTCGGGTCGTTCCCCGGCAGGCCGGTCGGCAGGATCCCGTTGGCCGTCTGCTCGTGGCCGCGGAATGTCACCCGGTTGATCTTCTCCATGTCGATCGCCAGCACGAAGGCCCGCCGCACGTGCACGTCGTCAAACGGCGCCACCTGCGTATTGAAGCCGACGTAGAAGAGCGACAACTGCGGGGCCGCCCGGTAATCCTCGCTAAATAGCTCGCCACTGTTGCGGAAGCGATCCACGTTGCGCCCGCCGATCGGCACGATGTCCATCTCGCCGGTCTCGTAGCCCAGCAGCCCTTCCCCGCCCCCCACGATCGCCAGCGTCACGCCTTCCAGCCGCGCCGGGGTGTGATACTCGTCATTGCGCACCAGGATGATTTCCTCGCGCTCCCGCCAGCGCCACAGCAGGAACGGCCCGCTCTCGTTGGGGTCCTTGAACCACTCGAACTCGTCCACTTCTTCGCTGTCCACCACGAACGACACCGGGTGGGTCAGCTTGGACAGGAACACCGCCGCCGGTCGCTGAAGCTCGATCCGCACCGTCCGCGCGTCCGGCGCGCTCAGCCCGGCCACCGCGTCCGTCGCCCCCTCGTGATACTCCAGCGCCCCGGCGATATCCCCCAGGTACACCACCGAAATCGGCGACGCCATCGACGGCGACAGCGCCCGCTCGATGGAGAAGATCACATCCGCCGAAGTGATTTCGCGCCCTTCGGCGAACCTGATCCCCGGCCGCAGGTGGAACGTGTAGACCAGACCGTCGGCGGAGACTTCCCATTCCGCGGCCAGGTCCGCCGTGAGTTCCAGTTCGGTGTTCATCTTCACCAGACCGGAGAAGATCTCCAGCACGTACGTGGCCGATCCCGTATCCCGCACCAGCGCCGGGTCCAGCGTCACCGCCCGCGGCCCGGTCGTTCGCAGGTGGCCGGCCTCCGCCGCCGACCTTGTCTCGGCCTCCGGCGCGCCCCGGGCGATCACCGGGTTGCCGGCCGTCTCCGCCGCCGACACCGACGCGCACCCGGCCAGCACCAGCGTCAGCGCCAGCCCCGCCAGCCACCGACTCAGCCTCACGTTGCCCCGGCGAGCCGCCGCAGCGCCGCCCCCGCCCGCTCGATGATCCGGATCTCGTTCGGGAACCGCGCCACCTTCACCGCCTCTTCGCTGCCAAACCACGCCGACGCCACGTGCTCCACCGGGTCGTGCCGCAGGCAGCCCCCCACCACCCGCGCCAGGTAGTGGCTCACCTCTTTGTCCAGCCGGTTCTCGCCCACCATGAAGTGATAGCGCACGTCGCCCAGGTGCTCGGCCAACTCCGTATCGAGCCCGGTCTCCTCGGCGATCTCGCGCACCGCCGCCTCCTCCGCCGTCTCGCCCGGCTCGACCCCACCCTTCGGCAGCACCCAGTTGCCGGTATGACTCCGCACCAGGGCGAACTGAACACCGCGTTCCGTCCGGCGAAACGGCACCCCGCCCGCCGAATGCGTGAACCCTTCCGCGTCCGTCGGTCGTAGCTCCTCGCTAGACGCCATCACACTCCGAATCCCCGCTTGTACTCCCTCGCTCGATTCTACCGTCCCCTGTGCTAGCCTCTTGACGCTTCCTCCCCGAGCCCGGGACGGCCCCTTTGCCCAACTCCGATTGCATCCTCGCCATCGACCAGGGCACCACCGGCACCACCTGCCTGACCGTCGCCCGCGACGGCGCCATCCTCTCCCGCGGCTACGCCACCGTTGCATCCACCTTCCCCCACGACGGTTGGGTCGAGCAGGACCCGGAAGCCATCTGGCAATCCGTCCTCGCCGCCGCTTCCGACGCCCTCGGCGCTGCCGACGCCGTCCCGGCCGCCATCGGCATCACCAACCAGCGCGAGACCACCATCCTCTGGGACTCCACCTCCGGTCGCGCGCTGGCCCCGGCCATCGTCTGGCAGTGCCGCCGCACCGCCGACCGCTGCGCCGAACTCACCGCCGCCGGCCACGCCAACCTCATCCGCGAGCGCACCGGACTGGTCATCGACCCCTACTTCTCCGGAACCAAGATCGCCTGGCTGCTCGATTCCGATCCGGCCCTGCGCGCCGCCGCCGAATCCGGCAACGCCCGCTTCGGCACCGTCGACTCCTGGCTGCTCTGGAGACTCACCGGCGGGGCCGAGCACCGCATCGACGCCACCAACGCCTCCCGCACGATGCTCGCCCGACTCGACGGCCCCGCCTGGGACGACGACCTGCTCGAAATCCTCGATGTCCCGGCGGCGCTTCTGCCCGAAATCGTCCCCAGTACCGGCAAACTCGGCGTCACCGCCGGCACTGACCCGATCCCCGCCGGGCTCGCCATCGGCGGCGTCGCCGGCGACCAGCACGCCGCCCTCTTCGGTCAGGCTTGCTTCGACCCGGGCATGGTGAAAAGCACCTACGGAACCGGCTGCTTCCTGCTGGCCAACACCGGTTCCACGCCGAAGACCTCCGAGAACGGCCTGCTCACCACTGTCGCCTGGCAACTCGGCTCCGAGACCACCTACGCCCTCGAAGGCAGCGTCTTCATCGGCGGCGCGGTCATCCAGTGGCTCCGCGACCAACTCGGGCTCATCGCAACCGCCGCCGAATCGGAATCCCTGGCTGCCTCGGTCCCCGACACCGCCGGGGTGGTTTTCGTGCCGGCCTTCGTCGGACTCGGCGCGCCCCACTGGGACCCGGGCGCCCGCGGGCTGATCCACGGCCTGACCCAGGAGGCCGGCCCGGCCCACATCGTCCGCGCCGGGCTGGAATCCATCGCCCACCAGGTCGCGGACGTCGCCGAGATCATGGCGCTTGAATCCGGCGTCGCGCCTTCCGAGATACGCGTCGACGGCGGCGCCGCGCAGAACGATCTACTCATGCAGATGCAGGCCGACTTCATCGACTGCCGGGTGGCCCGCCCGGCCAACGTCGAGACCACCGCCGTGGGCTCCGCGCTGCTCGCCGGGCTGGAGGTCGGATTCTGGAACGACCTCGACGAGTTGCGTTCCATCTGGACCCTCGACCGCCAGTTCCACCCCGCCGACGACCCCACCGTCCCCGCTCGTCGCCGCCAGTGGTCCCACGCCCTCGACCGCGCCCGTTCCTGGGTCTAGCTGACCGGGCCCCTGCTCCCGGGCGGCCCCACCCGGTCCCAGGGGCACACCCCCGTCACGACAACCTCGCCGTTGTGGCTCGCGCTGGCCAGGATCTTGCCGTCCGGACTGAATCTCACCGAGAACGCCGGGTCGTCATAGATGTGCGCCAACCCCAGGTCGGCCCCCGTCGACGGATCCCATAGACGAATTCGGCCATCGTAGCCAGCTGTCGCCAGGAATTCTCCGTCCGAACTGAAATCCAGATCGTTCACGCCGACCAGATCATTTCCTCCGCGCAGCTCGACACCGGTATCCACTTCCATCCAATACGCCCCTCCCCAGCCATCGGTATGCCAGACGCCCACCGCTCCAGCCTGTAGAGTGCCCGCCGCCAGTAACTTCCCGTCCGGGCTGAACGCGACTCCGCGGGTGCCTACTGCCACCGGGAGCACCTTCACCTCGGCCAGGGATTCCGCGTCCCAGATCCGCACGGTCCCTTCACCACCCGTACTCGCCAATAGCCTTCCGTCCGGGCTGAAGGCCACGCTTTGCCCGCCCTCCTCGTGCCCAATCAGTTGGGTGATCTCCGCTCCGGAATTCCCGTCCAGCACTGTTATCTCCGGGTTGAGCAAACTTCCAACCACCCGTCCGGGCTGAACTCGACGCTCCAGATGATGTCCCTTCCCATCTCCGTCACCAGGACGACCTCGCCCGTGCCGGCATCGACGAGCTTCACCCCAGAGGTGTCCGCCGCCGCCAGCACATTCTCATCCGCCCGGAAGGCGACCTCGGTCCCCTCGTCCACAACTCCCTCGATCAACCGCACCAATTCGCCAGTTTTCGGATCAATGATTTTGATGGTCCGGTCCTGGCTGGTTGTGGCCAGCAGTTTGCCGTCCCGGCTGAAAGCAACATCCATTGCCTGATCGTTGTGTTGGAACTCAAACCGAAGATCACAGAAGGTCTCCTCCGCCCCACACGCCGCCAGCCCCACCCCGAATCCGAGCAGCGCGCCGCCCGCCATCAGTCTCCGCCGGCTCAGCCGTGCCATTACAAGCATCCTTCCCTCCAGCACCTGGGCCGGTTCGAGTCGTCATGCGCAACCAGCCGCAATGTCGTCATCGCACCGGAATTCGATGCCCGATTCTGATCCTCGACGGTCCTGGTCCGGCCGCTTCCGCCTGGAGAAGACCGACCGCCGATGGTTGGACAGCTCCTGCGGCTAGCCCTCATCCCGCAGGCTGGCCGGCACGCAGGCCTCGTGATAGCGCCTCAGCCGGCCGTCGGGCATCTCGACCAGTAGGAACCGGTCCCCCGGCAGGATCGCGCCGCGCGGGTTGACACATTCCCCGTGCTCCCCGGCGGCCTCGCCGGCCGGGCCGCGCTCGCACTTCCACTCCTGAAACGCCACATCCCAGGTGGTATTCGACTCCATGGCGGCAAACCCTCCGGTCGGGTATTGGTCGGCGCGGGCGCGCCCCGTGTCAGGCCCATTGTATGCCCGGTCCGCGATGTCCCGAACGTCCAATGCTTCCCGGCGGCGATCCATCGGGCGGGGGAAGGCGACGCGGCGCGACGTGCCCGCCGTGTAATCTGAGCCGGCCGAAAGACCGGGCCAGCCGCCGTCACCGCGCGTAGCGGGCGGCGCCAACAGGGGACGCACCGTGCCGTTCTGCGAGACCTGCGGAACCGAACACGCCGACGAAGACCGCTTCTGCACCGCCTGTGGAAACGTCCTGCCAGGCGCGCCCGCGGCTCCGGCGCGATCCGTCGCGACATCTCCGGGCGACGCCGCGCCCGCCGGCCGGTTCCCGACGGCCCTGGTCGCCATCGCCGCTGTCATCGTGGTCGCCCTCATCGCGGTGGCCTTTCTCGTCCTGCGCGGCGACGGCGACGAGGCCACCGCCACGACCGCGAACGCCGCCCCGACCGAATCCGCCAGCGATGGCGCCGCGCAATCAATCCTCGACGAAGCCGAGTCCGGCAACAGGACCGGCGGCGGAACCGGCGCAGGAACCGGCGCGGGTACTGGCGGCGGAACCGGCGGTGGCCGCAACCGCACCGCCAACGACGAGGTTCAAGACACCGCCACCGCCGACGGGCTCACCCTGCGCCACCCGGCCGGCGTCAGCGTCGAGGTCCCGGCCGGCGTCCTGCCCGAAGGCGCCGCCGCCACCATCCAGCCGACCGAACCGCCCGAGCTCCCCGACGGCATCGAACCCGTCGGCGACTTCTACAAGATCACCACGAGCGTCGATCTCACCGGCCTCGCCACCCTGCGCCTGCCGATCCCGCGCGGCGCCGCCACCGACGAGCTGGCGCTCTATCAGTTGCAGGCCGACGGCCATGTAGTCAGCTACGAAGGCCGCCTCGAAGGCGGCTTCTACGTCGCCGATCTCGCCTAATTCACCGACGAAGGCCTCGGCTCCGGACCCAATTCGCGGGTGCGGCTCGAAGGTCCGTCGGTACTCAAGCCCGGCGATCTCGGCGAGTTCACCGCCACCGCCCGCGACGGTTCCGGCCGCTACGATTTCCGTTTCGTCTACGCCAAGGACGACCTCGCCTCATCATCCATCGAGACCCTCGGTCGCGGCGGCGACCAGAAGACCCTTTTCCTGGTGTACGACGACTTCGAAAGCCGGCCCCACATGATCACGGTCGAGGTCAAAGACCGCGACACCGGGCAGATGAAGATCACCTACATCCGTTTCATGGTCGTCCCGCCCGACCTCACCATCACCGAGTTCGCCCTTGAAGGGGACCGGGTTTTCGACCCCGCGACCGGCCGCCTGACCGCCGCGTTCCGGCTTTGCATCCTCGGTGGTGAGAAGACGCCGTACACCATCGACCTGGAAGTTCCGGGCGGCGAAGTCGCCACCGCCCAGATATCCACGGCCGGGGCCCGGCCGGCCCTCGACGCCATCTGTGAGACCCTCACCCTGGTCTTCGCCTTCGCGCCGGGCCTGCCGCTCACCGCCATCGTGTCGGTCTCCGACGCCGGTGCGAGCGCTGCGGCCTCCGCGTCCCTGATCGTCGACGTGCCGGCCGAGCTCGCCGGTGGCATCAGCGGGCCCTCCACCGCCGTCGTCGGCGACGCCGCCGCCTTCACCGCCGCAGTCTCCAACGGCCGCCAACCGTACTACTACCAGTGGTTCGCCCGCCCGCCCGGCGGTACTCCGGTTTTCGTCGGTGAAGACAGCCCCGACCTGCAGTACACCTTTGCCGAATCCGGTAGCTACCTCATCACCGCCTTCGTCAGCGACGCCGACAAGCAGCAGGTCAGACTCGAATTCACCGTCGAAGTGGAAGCCCCGGTCGAATTCGGCGTCACCATTGCCGTCGTACCCGCCGTGCCCAGCGTCGGCCAGCGCTTCACCCTCACCGCCGTCGTCACCGGCGCTCCAGAGGGCGTGCCCCTGCGTTACGTCTGGCAACTCGGCGAGCAGGACGTCGAAACCGACGACCCGACTCTTGAAATCCGTCCCGACGTCCCCGGTTTCGTCAACATCGGCGTCAGCGTCATGGACGACCAGAACGGTGTCTCGGTAGGTGCCTTTCACGAATTGGAAATCGTCGCCATCGCCCCGCTGTCACTCAGCGCCGCCGGCCCCGGCGAACCCCTGGAGCCCGGCGACACCGCCACCTTCGACATCGACCTCACCGGCGGCGTCACCATCGACGAAACCGGCGAAGACCTGCCCTACGAGCTGACCGTCGACTTCGGCGACGGCGCCGTCGAAGACTTCGCCATCCCGAGCCCCGGCGCGTTCATCGAGCACACCTACGCCGACGCCGGGCGCTACCCGGTCACGTTCACCGCCACCTCGTCGGACGGCCAGACCGCCGCCGTCAGCATCTCCGTCCAGATCGGCGGAGTCGACGCTTCTCTGCCCCTCGGCTTCTCCGCCACCGGTACTCTGCACGTAATCCTGCAATCCGAGTTCGGCGTCCGCACCCGCATGACTTACGACGCCCCAGTTGAGTACGAATTCCACCTGCTCGCCGACGGTACCGTGACCGCCTCCGCCACCTGGACCGGCAACACCTACTTCATCGAGTGTTACGGCCTCGGCGACGACGCCGACAGTCCTGAACGCGGCGAAATCCGGCGGATCGGTAGTCAGTCGTATACCTTCAATTTCACCGGCGTCCACTCCGGTGGCGCCTTCACCCTGGACGCTCTCGACGCCCTGTCCGCTGAAGACACTCGACTCATCATCGACGCCAGCGGCGCCTACAGCGCCAACACCCTCACCGGCTCCATCCTGCTCGACTACCTCACCAATGTGTTGGTCGGGGAAGGTTCCGAAGGCGAGGCCTGCGCATCCCTATCTGACATCTTCGACTTCCAGATCACCTCCGCCAGCCCGATCCCGGCGAACGAATAGCCTCTAGCCCGCCACCCACACCGTGTCGCCGCCCACCAGCGTCCTGAGCGGATTCAAGCCCGCGTCCAGCAGCACCACATCCGCCCGCCGGCCGATTTCCAGCTTCCCGTGCTCGTCCTCCAGCCCCGCCGACCGCGCCGGCGTCAGGCTCGCCATCTCCACCGCCGCCTCCGGCGGTACCTCCAGATACTCGACTGCATTTCTGACCGCCCCGTCCAGCATCAGCACGCTCCCCGCCAGGTTCCCGGCCGGGACCCGCGCCGCGCCGTCGGCGACCGTGATCTCGTAGTCCCGCCACGCAAACGTCCCCTCCCCCAGCCCCGCAAACGGCATCGCGTCCGACACCAGCGCCAGGCGCTCAGCGCCCTTTCGTTCGAATAGCAGCCGGGCAACGGTCGGGTGCACGTGGATACCGTCCAGGATCAACTCCGCCGTCACCTCCTCGTGCGCCAGCATCGCCCCGGCGATCCCCGGCTCGCGGTGGTGCATGCCGGTCATCGCGTTGAAGCAGTGGGTACAGCGCGCCAGGCCGTGATCGATCGCCCGTTTCGCGTCGGCGTAGGTCCCGGCCGCGTGGCCCAGCGATGGCACGATCCCGGCCATATTGATCCGCGCCAGCGCGTCGGCCCGCTCGCCCTGGCAGGCAATCGTCATCACCCGCAGCGCCATATCGCCGGCCTGCGCCAGCGCCTCCAGCTCATCTACATCGAACGGCCGAAAGTCCTCCGGCGCGAACATCCCCGGCGCCGCCGGGTCCAGAAACGGCCCCTCCAGGTGCAGGCCGGCCATCCGCGCCCCGGGCGTTTCCAGCGATGCCAACTCGCCCACCAGCTCGGCCAGTTCCTCCGGCGGCGCGCTCGCCAGCGTCGGCAGGAACGCCGTCACCCCGTATTTCGGCAACTCCCGCGCCATCCCCCGCACCCCCGCTTCCCCGGCCATCGCGTCGAACCCGCCAACCCCGTGGATGTGGGTATCAACGAACCCCGGCGCGACGAAAAGCCCCTCGGCGTCCACAACCTCGTCCGCCGCTCCCGGTTTGCCGCTTCCCGGCCCGATCCCCGCCACCAGGCCGTCGCGGATTTCCAGGTAGCCCCCCGCCACCGGCCCGCCCGGCGCCAGCAACGTACCGCCGGCAATCCACGTCGCCACCGGCCCGCTCAGACGCTCCCGGCCAGCAGCGATTCAAACCCGCCATCGCCCTCAAACGGGCCCAACACCGCCAGGCGATAGTCCTCGGGCCGCAATACCCGTTCCGCCACCCGGCGGATGTCGTCCAGCGACACCCCGTCGATCTCGGCCAGCGATTCCTCGATGGTCACGATCTTGCCGGTCACCGCCAGTTGCCGGCCGATCCAGTGCACCACCCCACGGGTGTCCTCGGTTCCCAGCAGCAGCCGGCCGCGGGCGTATTCCCGGGCCATCTCCAACTCGTGCGCGGTCACCGTCTTCCCGAACTCCGCCAGTTCCGCCATCACCGCCTCCAGCGCCGTCGCCGCCTTCCCCGGGCTCACCCCGGCGTGCACCCCGAAGATGCCCTGGTCGCTGTACATCACCGGGAACGAATAGACCGAGTACGCCAGCGCCATCTCTTCGCGGATCTTCTGGAACAGGCGACTGCTCATGCCGTCGCCGAGGATGATGTTCATCAGCGAAAGTGCCCAACGATCCGGGTCCTCCTGGCGGATACCGGGCATCGTCAGCACTACATTGGCCTGCTCGCTGTCCCAATTCTCCACCCGCACCGCCTGGCCCGTGCCCACTCCCAGCGTCATTTCCCGTTTGGCCTCCGGCGCGCCCATCCGCCAGTCGCCCATCTTCTCGCCGACCGCCGCCACCACGTCCGCGTGCTCGCGATTCCCGGCCACCGCCACCACCACCGACGACGGCTCGTATTGCCCGTCC
>CAYYTN010000023.1:6358-15632 GCA_964474495.1 uncultured Chloroflexota bacterium | reverse complement strand
CATCCGACAAGTACCAGTCGAACAGATCGAGATTGGCCTCCATGTGCGCCACCGGCGGGGTGCAGACGCTGACGATGTCAATTTCTTCCAGTTCGAGCAGGCGGTGGTAGTCGTCAAAGGCCATGGGGATCTTGTGCTCGGCGGCGACTTCGTCGGCGCGCTCACCGAGGACGTCGGCCACCGCGATCAGGCGGACTTTTTCCGACAGGCCCTTGTAGCCGGGGATGTGGGTCATGTTCGCGATGCTGCCGGCTCCAATAATCCCAACGCCAACTGTGTCCGCCACGTTCAGAACTCCCGGGGAGGGCGCCCCTAGAAGGGGGCGCGGGTTGGATTCGTGCCCAATGCTACCAACAGGAGCGGCCGACAGGTCGGCCCGGTGGCGCGGGCGACGGACCGGGCGGGCGGGCGGGTGGTGGGCAGGGGTAACGAAGCCTATGATCGGGGTGCGCCCGGCCGGGATGTAAACCGGCGGCGCAAGCGGCACTTTGACCCTCACAACAGCGGCGGCGACAGGGCCACCGGGAACCGGGTTTTGATTGCATGGATAACGCGGAAAAACGGATCGTGGTGGTCGCCAATCGCCTGCCGGTGCGGAGGGTTGAGGACTCGACGGCGTGGGAGACGAGCCCGGGCGGGCTGGTAAGTTCGTTGACGCCGTTCCTGCAGGATCGCGATGGCTGCTGGGTGGGCTGGGCAGGGGTGGCGGACGAATCCATCGAGAACTTCAGCCACGATGGGATCGAGCAGCGCCCGGTACCGATCTCGGCGGAAGAGATGGAGAACTACTACTACGGGTTCTGCAATGGGACGATCTGGCCCCTGTATCACGACGCGGTGCGGACGCCGGAGTTTCACCGGCACTGGTGGGGCCCCTACGTCGAGGTGAATCGACGGTTCGCGCGCGAGGCGGCGTGGTCGGTGAATCCCGACGACATCGCCTGGGTGCAGGACTACCAGCTGCAACTGGTGCCGGGGTACCTGCGGGAGCAACGCCCGGACGTGACGATCGGCTTCTACCTGCACATTCCGTTCCCGCCGGTGGAACTGTTCGCGCAGCTTCCCTGGCGGACCCAAATCATCGAGGGGATCCTGGGCGCGGACGTGATTGCGTTCCAGACGGCGCTGGGGCTGGCGAATTTCGCGAGGGCGGCGCAGCGGTTCACTTCGGCAAGGCGACGCGGCAAGGTGCTGGAGTACGGGGATCGCACGATAAAGCTGCAGCGGGCGCCGATCGCGATTGATACCGGCCACTTCGCGGCGTTGGCGGAGTCGCCGCTGGCAGTGGCGCGGGCCGAGGCGCTGCGGCGCGAGGTGCGTGACCGCAAGGTGATTCTGGGCGTGGACCGGTTGGACTACACGAAGGGGATCGACATCCGGCTGCGGGCGTTTGAGACTCTGCTGGAGCGCAATCCGGGACGCGAGAACGAATTCGTCTTTATCCAGGTGGCGGTGCCGAGTCGGGAGGGCGTGGGCGAGTACACGGAGATGCGCAACCGGATCGAGCAGATAGTGGGCCACATCAACGGCCGGTTCGGCCACCCGGGGCACGTGCCGGTGCACTACCTGTACCGGAACCTGCCCCAGGACGAGTTGGTGGCCTACTACCTGCTGGCGGATGTGATGGCGGTAACTCCCCTGCGGGACGGGATGAACCTGGTGGCGAAGGAATATGTGGCGACGCGGCTGGACAACACCGGGGTGCTGATGTTGAGCGAATTCACCGGCGCGGCGGAGAGCCTCTCCCAGGCGCTGCTGGTGAACCCCCACGATGTTGATGGGCTGTCGGCGGCGCTGGCGGCGGCGGTGGATCTTCCCGCGGCGGATATGAAGAAGCGCATGGTGGCGATGCGCCGCTACGTGAAGCGGCATGACATCTACGACTGGGCCCGCAAATGCCTGGGAGAGCTGGGCGCCTGACGCCGCTGGATGACCGGCTGCGAGAGGCCGCCGCAGCCGCGGTGCTGCTGGTGGCGAGCGACTATGACGGGACGCTGGCGCCGATCGTCGCGGACCCGGCACGAGCGTTTCCGGATGCGCCGGCGCTGGGGGCGCTGGTGGAAATCGGCGGGCTGCCGGATACCGGGGTAGCGCTGCTTTCGGGGAGATCGCGGGAGGAACTAAAGCGGCTCTCCGGGGCGCCGGCCGGGGTGGAACTGGTGGGCGGGCACGGGGCGGAGTTTGGGCCGGCGGTAGCGGGCGGAGACGAGCCCGGTGCTGGTGAGGTGCTGGCGGCGGCGATCGTGGCGCTGCGCGAGATAGCCGGCGGTTTCGCCGGCGCGGAGGTCGAGCCGAAGCCGACCGGGGTGGCGTTTCACTACCGAAATGTCGACCCGGCAAGGGTGGCGGCGGCGCTGGCGCTGGTGGCCGAGGGCCCGGCGCGGGACCCGCGGCTGATCGCGCGCGAGGGCAAGAAGGTGCTTGAGCTGTCGACCTCGAGCGTGAACAAGGGGGACGCGCTGGAGCGGCTGCGGCGCGAGTGGGGCGCCGCGGTGACAGTCTTTTTCGGGGACGATGTCACCGACGAGGATGCGTTTGCGGCGCTGCTGGCGCCCGACGTGGGGATCAAGGTCGGACCCGGGGCGACGGCGGCGGAGCATCGACTGGATGGCCAGGAGGAGGTTGCGGCGGTGCTGGAGCGACTGCTGGGGATGCGCCGGGACGCGACGGAACGCCGCTGAGGAGCTGGCGGGCCAGCGGCGGGCCGGAATGAGGCGGTCAGCCCAGAAGCCGGCCGGGATGAGGCGGCTAGCGGGAGCGGTCGCGGGCGTAGCTGACCGAGTAGAGCTGGCGGTCAACGTTGTCGTCGACGAGATAGGGCTGCAGCTCGGCCCAGAACTCCGGGGCCTTGTCGCTGTTGAGGAGGACTTCCCAGGCGCGCTCGAATCCGGGCATGTCGTCGAAGTGGTGCTCGACGGTCATCGAGCCGCGCTGACCGGCGGAACGGAAGATGCGCCCGGGGGGCCAGCCAAGCTCGATGAGGTCGTTGTGCACCCACCGCCGCACCACTCCCAACACCTGCTCGGTGCAACCCTCAACGGCGACGGCCGACCACTGGAAAATAATCACTCGGGCGCTAGCTCCTGCCGCGTACAACACCCCTCCCGGATGAGTCCAAAGTATACCGGGGTAGGCGGAGGTGCGCACAGAGACCGGATGGCGCGAAGCCGGCCGGGGGGCTTGCATCGCAGCGTATAATTGCGATTCCGGCAATCGCCGGCTGGCCACCAGGACGACACCACGCGCGAGGATTTAGCGATGCCCACGTATGCCTACGTGTGCGACAACTGCGAGCACGAATTAGAGCAGGTGCAGAGTTTCAGCGACGATGCGCTGGAGCGCTGCCCGAGTTGCGATGAGGACGAATTGCGCCGGCGGATCTTCCCGGCGGGGATCATCTTCAAGGGGAACGGTTGGTACGCCACCGACAATCGACCGAAGGCGGACAAGCAGGCCGCGAAGAAGGACTCGAAGGATCCGCCGAGCAGCTCGAAGTCGGACGCGAAGCCGATCGAGGCCTCGGCCAAGAACGGCAGCGAGACCGCGAAGTCGTCGGACGGAGCCGAGAAGGCGAAGACGTAGTCCCGGGCCATGCGGGCGGTAGTCCAGCGGGTGTCACGGGCCGGGGTAGCGGTGGAGGGGCGGACGGTCGGCGAGATCGCGGACGGGCTGCTGGTCTTCGCCGGGGTCGCCGAAACGGACGAACTGGCGGACGCCGAGTACCTGGCGGGCAAGATCGCCAACCTGCGCATTTTCGAACGCGATGGACGGATGAACGATTCGGTGGTGGATCGCAACGGCGGGGTGCTGCTGATTTCGCAATTCACGCTGCTGGCGGATACGCGCAAGGGCCGGCGGCCCAGCTTCACGGCGGCGGCGGACCCGGAGCGGGCGGTGCCGCTGCTGGATCACCTGCGGGAGGGACTGGAGGCGGCCGGGATCGTGGTGGCGACGGGAGAGTTTGGCGCGCACATGGAGATAACGGCGGTGAATGACGGCCCGGTGACGATCGTGCTGGACAGCGGGGACCGCGGGCGACCACGGAGGCAGAGCTAGGGTGCTTTCGGCACGCGAGCGGTTGGATCGAGGAGGACGCTGATGGCGGTGCGGATGCTGCGGGGAATGGCGGCGGCGCGCGAAATCCTGGAGCGGCGTTCAATCCTGGATGTGGAGATTCCGCCGGCGGAGGCGGTGCGGTTCCAGGCGGTTTTCGGCGAGGCGATTACGGCGGAGGAGTTTGTGCGGCGGGTCTATGCCGAAGTCGGCGAAGACGGCGATGCCGGGGTGCGCCGGATCGCGGCGGCGCTGGGCGAAACCGTCCCGGAGCGTCTTGAAGTTGAAGCGGCGGAGATCCAGGCGGCGCTAGGGCGGGTCCCGAAGGAGTTGCGGGCCGACCTGGAGACGGCCGCGGAGCGGGTCCGGCATTTCCACGAACAGACGGCGACGAAGGATTGGACTGACGACGCGATGGGGGTCGGGCAGCTGTTCCGGCCGGTGGAGCGGGCGGGGGTCTACGCGCCGGGCGGCCGGGCGGCGTATCCGTCGTCGATCCTGATGACGGCGATCCCGGCGAAGGTGGCCGGGGTGGGGCGGCTGGTGGTGGCGAGCCCCGGCGGGCCGGACGGCCGGGTGCCGGATGTGACGCTGGCGGCGGCGCGAATCGCCGGGGCGGACGCGGTGTACGCGATCGGCGGCGCGCAGGCGATCGCGGCGCTGGCGCTGGGGACGGAATCGGTGCCGAAGGTGGACGTGATCGCCGGGCCGGGAAATATCTTCGTGATCCTGGCGATGCGGCAGGCGTTCGGGACCACCGGGGTGAGCACGCTGCCGGGGCCGACGGAGACGCTGCTGATCGCCGATGACGGGGCCGACCCGGCAGAGGTGGCGGCGGATCTGCTGGCGCAGGCGGAGCACGATCCGATGGCGGCGCCGCTGCTACTGACGGATTCAGAGCGGCTGGCGACGGCGGTCGAGGCGGAGTTGGAACGGCAACTGGCCGATTTACCGCGGGCGGAAATCGCGCGGGCGGCGCTGGGAAACCGCGGCGGGATCGGGGTGGTGGCGGACCTGGAAGAAGCGGTGGAACTGGCGAACGAGTACGCACCGGAGCACCTGTGCCTGCTGACTGATGATCCATGGGCGCTGGTACCGAAGATCAAGAATGCCGGCGGGATATTCGTGGGCGCGCATTCGCCGGAAGTGCTGGGGGACTACGTGGCGGGGCCGAGCCATGTGATGCCGGTGGGGGGAACGGCGCGGTTTGCCTCGCCGGTGAACGTGAGCCATTTCCAGAAGACGGTGAGCCTGTTCGCGCTTTCCGAGGAGGTGGCCGGAGGGCTGGCACCGGTGGCGGCGCGGTTGGCGCGCTACGAGGGGCTGGAGGGACACGCGCGGGCGGCGGAGATCCGGCTGCCGAAAGAAGAGTCGCCGCGCACCGATTGAATCGGCCGGCGCGAGTCGGGGCCGGTACAATCCTTCAAGAGACCAAGTAGATAGGACTGAGCGGCATTGAGATCGGGTGACGCGGCGCGCGAGACGCTGGAGACGAAGGTGCGGGTCACGATTGGCCTGGATGGCAGCGGCGAGAGCGACATCAGTACGGGCGTGGCCTTTTTTGATCACATGCTGGCGCAGATCGCCCGGCACGGGATGTTCGATCTGAAGGTTGAAGCCGAGGGGGACCTGGAAATCGATTCACACCACACGGTCGAGGACGTGGGCATCGTGCTGGGCGAGGCGATGGACCAGGCGCTGGGGGACCGGCGGGGAATTAGCCGGATGGCGGACGCCACGGTCCCGATGGATGAGGCGCTGGCCCAGGTGGCGGTGGACCTGAGCGGGCGCGGGCACTCCGCCTTCGACGGCGATTTCAAGAACGCGGAGATCGGGGACCTGGAGTCGGAATTGATTCCGCACTTTGTGGATTCGCTGGCGCGGAACGCCGGGGCCAATATCCACGTGCGAATCCTGGCCGGGGACAATGACCACCACCGTTGCGAGGCGGCCTTCAAGGCGCTGGGACGGGCGCTGGACGCGGCGACGGCGCTGGACCCGCGGCGGGCGGGGCAGGTGCCGTCGACGAAGGGAACGATCACCGAGTAGGCATCCGGCCGGCGATCGGTTGGACCGGTCCGGCGGGGCTACCTAGAATGGGCGCTACCTTCGACGCGGGATGAGCGTCGGATCGCCAGGCGGGGAAACATGCGCGCAGGTCTGCTATTTCAACCTCGAAACAAGGGCGCGGTTGCGATGGTGGACCAGGCTTGCGAAAGGCTGTCTGCTCTGGGCCACGATGTCTGGAGCCTGTCGTCGTGGGAGATCGACGGCAGCGCGACCGACTTTGCGGGCACGGACCTGCTAGTTTCGCTGGGGGGCGACGGCACGCTGCTGCGAGCGGTGCGGGTCGGGGCCCCGCACGGGATCCCCTGCCTGGGGGTGAATTTCGGCAATCTCGGGTTCTTGACCGAGGTCGAGGCACCGGAGTTCGAAAATGACATCGGCAAGTACGTCTCGGAAGATGGCTGGCTGGAGGAACGAATCCTGCTGGACTGGCAGCACCGGCGGGACGGGAAGGAACTGGCGCGGGGAATCGCGGTGAACGACCTGGTGGTGGCGCGGGGCTCGATAAGCCGGGTGATCGACGTCGGGGTGGCGATTGATGGGGCGGACGTGGTGACGTACACGGCGGACGGGATCGTGGTGGCGACGCCGACGGGATCGACCGGCTACGCGCTGGCGCTGAACGGGCCGATCATGCACCCGGAGGCGCGGACGCTGGCGATCGTGCCAATTTCGCCGTTCCTGACGACGTCGAACGCGCTGCTGACGAACAGCGGGTCGCGGATCGAACTGGCGGTGACGACGCGCCACGAGGTGGGGCTGACGGTGGACGGGCAGACGCACCTGGACATGCAGGACGGCGACGTCGTGACCTGTACGACTTCTGAACTGCGAGCGCGCTTCCTGCGCTTCCGGCCGCGGAATTACTTCTTCCCGGTGCTGGCCAGCAAGATGCGCTGGTCGATACCGGCGGAGATCCTGCGGCCGAATCGCGGCTCGGAGTAGCCGGTGCTGGCCAGCGTCCGGATCAAGGATTTTGCCCTGATCGCCGATCTGACGATGGAGTTCGGCGAGAACCTGAATGCGCTGACCGGCGAAACCGGCGCGGGGAAGTCGATCATCGTCGAGGCGATCGGGCTGCTGGTCGGGGAACGGGCGGCGACGGCGAGCATCCGCGGCGGGGCGGGTTCGGCCTACGTGGAAGGGATGTTTGAGTTCGCGGACGCGGCCGGGCTCGGGGAGGCGCTGGCCGAACTCGGGATCGAGAGCGAGGACGGGGCGCTGATCGTGTCGCGGGAGATAACGCCGTCACGCTCGATCGCACGGCTGAACGGGCGGGCGGTGCCGCTGCGAGCGCTGCAGCAGGTGACGGCGGCGCTGGTGGATATACAGGGGCAGAGCGAGCAATTGTCGCTGTTTCAACCGGCGCGGCAGCTCTTCTTCCTCGACGCCTTTGCCGGGCTGCTGGAACCGGCGGCGGAACTGCGGCAGGCGGTTCGGGATTATCGCGAGCTGGAGCGCGAGATCGCGGCGCTGCGCGGGGAGGCGCGGGATCGGGCCCGCGAGATCGACCTACTGCAGTACCAGGTGGCGGAGATCACGGAGGCGGGGCTGGAACCGGGCGAGGAGGATGCGCTGCGGGCGGAACGGCGTATCCTGATGAACAGCCGCCGGCTGGTGGAACTCGCTTCGACGACGGCGCGGGCGCTGGCCGCCGACGACGGCGCGGGCGCCGGGGCGGCGGACCTGGCCGGGGAGGCGTTTGAGCACCTGCAGGAGATGGCGGAACTGGATGCCAGCGTTGAGCCGGAGGTGGGGCGACTGGGGGCGGCGACGGAGGTGCTGGGCACCCTGGCGGCGGGCCTGCGTTCATACGCGGATTCGGTGGAGGACAACCCGGGAAGGCTGGAGGAAATCGAGCTGCGGCTGGATCTGCTGGAAGCCCTGCGGCGCAAGTACGGCGATTCGATCGAGGAAGTGATCGCGTTCGGGGAGGAGGCAGCGGCGCGGCTGGGCGGCCTGGAGAATGCGGACGAGCGGGCCGGCGACCTGGCCGGGGAACTGGAGCGGGCCGGCGAACGAATGGCGGAGCAGGCCGGACGGCTGTCGGCTGAGCGACGACGGGCGGGCAGCGAACTGACTGAGGCGGTGGTGAGCAACATGCGGGAGCTGGGCATGGAAGCGGCGCGTTTCGCGATTGATTTCGAGACGATCGCGGCGGCGGATGGCGTTGCCGTCGATAGGTTCGAGGAACGACTGCAGATCGAGGAATCGGGCATCGACCGGGTGACGTTCGTGATATCGACCAATCCCGGCGAGGAGATGATGGCGCTGTCACGGGTGGCATCGGGAGGGGAGGTGTCGCGGATCATGCTGGCGCTGAAGGCGGCGCTGAGCGAGGTGGACGCGACGCCGACGCTGGTGTTCGACGAGATCGACCAGGGCATCGGGGCGCGCAGCGCGGATGTGATCGGCGAGAAGCTGGGCTACCTGGCGCGCCGGCACCAGGTGCTGTGTATCACCCATCTACCGCAGGTTGTCGCGTACGCGGACGCCCATTTCCTGATTGAGAAGGCGGCCCGCGACGAGCGAGTGGTGACCAGCGTGGCCCGACTGGACGCGGACCGACGCCAGGAAGAGCTGGCGGCGATGGCCGGCAAGGGCGAGGGAGCGACGCGGACGGCGGCGGAGCTGTTGGACCGGGCGGAGGCGTGGCGACGGGCGGCGAAGCGGCCGGCGAAGAAGGCGACCCGATAGCCGGCGCCGTCCCCGGCGAGTGCTAATCTTGAATTGATTGCCAAACCGGGAGCGCGCTGAGTCCTGTTCCGCGGGTAGCGAGGGGCGGGCGGCGATCCCGTTTCAGACGTCTGGCCCTGCCTTGCAAACCTCCGCCGCGACCGGTCAATCCACGCGAGTCGGCTCCGAGGCCGAGCTATTTGCGCTGGTCCGCGCCGTGGCACGACGAATCCGGCTGAAGGACACGCTGCGGCTGGCGCCCAGGGCGCTGGCGCTGGCGCTGGCGGGGACATTGCTCGGGTTGCTGGCGGAGCCGCGGTTGGGCGCGGCCGGGCTGGTCCTCTTTGTCGCGGTGGGGCTGGCGGCGGGGGCGGCGCTGCTGGTGCGCCAGGGACGACGAAGACCGGGGACGATGGAGGCGGCGATTCAAGCAGATCGCGGTCTGGGCCTGAACGAGCGGGTGTCGACGGCGGTGCAC
>CAYYTN010000023.1:0-6256 GCA_964474495.1 uncultured Chloroflexota bacterium | reverse complement strand
CGGTTGGGCGCGGCCGGGCTGGTCCTCTTTGTCGCGGTGGGGCTGGCGGCGGGGCTGGGTCTGCTGCTGGCCGGACTGCTGGTTACCCCGGCGGGGGTCGATTTGCGGGACGCCATCGGGCGATCCGCGGCGCCGGTGATCGAAATTGGCGAGGGGGCCTTGCGGGAAGGCGACGGGCCGCCGGCGGCGACGGCGGCGGAATCGACGTCGCCGGACGTGGCGAACGACCTGGAGGAAGTGCAGCGGGCGCTGGAACAGCTACGGCTGAGCTCGAACCCGGAGGCGCTGGCGCAACGGGACGCGCTGGCGGAGCTGGGACGGGAACTACGCACGTCGAGCGTGAGCCGCGATTTCGGGCGCGAATTGGAGAACGGTGACCTGGCGGCGGCGGGCGAGGCGCTGCGCGAACTGGCGGCGGAATTGCCGGACATGAACGCCGGCGAGCGGGCGGAATTGCAGCGCGACCTGGAACTGGCGGCGGCGGCGACGGCCGATGACCCGATCCTAGGCCCGCAGTTTCGGCAGGCGGCGGAGGCGCTGGGCAATTCACGGGAATCGAGTGCGGCGGCCAGTCTTGATGACGCCGCGGGCAGCGTGGGGCAACTGGCGCCGGTGCTGGCCGCCGAGGATGACTTGCAGCAACGCATCGCCGGACTGGAACAGGAGATCGGCGAACTCGGCGGGGCGGCGGCGCCGGATTCGGGACTGGGCGGGGACGCGAGCCTGACGTCGGAGATCAATCCCGGGGCCGGCCAGAGCGACGGCACGGCGCCGGGGCTGGAGTCGAACGCCCGGGGCCGCGAGTCGGACGATCTTGAGGCGCTGGGCGCGAGCGAACGGCTGGACGCGGCCGGGAACCTGGAGATCGTGGAGATCGAAGCGGACGAAGACGCGACGGTGGAGGATTTCGCCCCGCCGACGGTCCAGACCAGTGGCGACCCGGAGTCGAGCCTGGAGCCTTCGGCCGGCGACTACGGGTACACGGTTTCGCAGCCGGAGGTGGCGACCGAGATTCCGATCGACGCCGGGGGCATCGTGGCCGATTACTTTTCACCGGGGCCATAGCGTCTGATGATCAGCGAGAACAACGATACGCAACGGTTCCGGGAGGTGGCCCGATCGCTGCGGGACGAAATCGGGCGGGTGATCGTGGGGCACGACCGGGCGGTTGACCATGTGTTGATTTCTTTGCTGGCCGGGGGGCACAGCCTGATCGAGGGAGTGCCGGGGCTGGGCAAGACGATCCTGGTAAAGGCGATCGCGGCGACGCTGGACCTGAAATACAGCCGAATCCAGTTCACGCCCGACCTGATGCCGGCGGATATCACGGGCACGACGATTATTCGGGAGTCCGGCAGCGGGCGGCGCGATTTTGAATTCGAGCCGGGCCCACTGTTCGCCAATATTGTGCTGGCGGACGAGATCAACCGGGCGACGCCGAAGACGCAGTCGGCGTTGCTGGAGGCAATGGCGGAACGGACGGTGACGGTGGCCGGGGAAAGCCACCCGCTGCAGGCGCCGTTCTACGTGCTGGCGACGCAGAATCCGATTGAGATGGCGGGGACCTATCCGCTGCCGGAGGCGCAGCTGGATCGATTCCTCTTCAAGGTGTTGATCGGTTATCCGTCGGGCGATGAATTGGAAGAAATCCTGGTCCGGACGACGGCCGGCGAGGAGCAGGCGCCCCGGCAGGTAGCGGATGGGAGCGATGTGGAGGCGATGATCCGCCTGGCGCGCGAGGTGCCGATCGCCCCGCATGTGACGCGCTATGCGGTGGCGCTGACGAAGGCGACGCACCCGGACGACCCGGGGGCGCCGGCGATAACGACGCGCTACGTGCGCTACGGGGCGTCACCGCGCGGCGCGCAGGCGCTGGTGCTGGCGGCGAAGGTGGCGGCGCTGCTGGCGGGCCGGTTCAATGTGTCGTACGAGGACATCCGCGAGGTGATGCCGCCGGCGCTGCGCCACCGGCTGGTTTTGAACTTCGAGGCGGAGGCCGAGGACATCGACGCCGACGCGGTGCTCGAGGAGATCGCGATGGGCGTCCGACCGGAGGGCGCCTAGCCCGGGCCGCCCGACCGGGGCAGGCGCGGGAGCGGGTCAAATGACCGACACGGTCGGGCTGCGAACTTCGTTCCGGGCGAGGCTGCGGAATCTGCACATCGCCAGCTTCGGCAGCCACGCCAGTGTCCACACCGGCGCCCGGCGCAGCCGCCAGACCGGCTCCTCGATTGAGTTCTCGGACTTCCGCCGCTACTCGCCGGGCGACGATGTGCGGCAGATCGATTGGAATGTCTACGCGCGCTCGGACCGGCTTTTCATCAAGCTACGCGAGGCCGAAGATGCGCTGAACGTCCACATCCTGGTCGATTGCAGCGCGTCAATGGATCGGGGTGCGGCAAACAAGCTGGGCTACGCCCGGACGCTGGCGGGGGCGCTGGCCTATGTGGCGCTGAATGACGGGGACGCGATCACGCTGTCGGGATTCGCCGAGCGGCTGCGGAACAGCATGGCCGGGGTCGGCGCGGGCCAGGTGGATAGAGCGCTGGACCTGCTGGCGGGGCTGGGCGGTGGCGGGGCGACCGATTTTGGGGTGGCGCTGCGGGAATTCGCCGCGCGGCGGGCGCCGCCGGGAGTGCTGTTCCTGATCTCCGACCTGATGGCCGAGGACGCGCTGTCGGGGCTGGGCGCGCTGGCGGAGATGGGCCACGAGATCGTGCTGCTACACGTGCTGGACCGCGAGGAGGACATCGCGCCGGATGTGGGCGAGGACGTGGAGCTGGTCGATTGCGAGACCGCCGATCGGCTGGTGATTCCCGGCGATGCCGACGCGGCCGGGATGTACGAGCGGAACTTCCACGCCTGGCTGGAGGAAATCCGGGGCGCCTGCGCGCGCTCGCGGATTCGCTACGTGGCGCTGGAGACGGATTGGCCGGTGGAGGAGGTGGTGGTGCAGCGGTTGCGGATGTTGAAGGTGGTGGAGTGACCTGGCTGGCGCCGGAGGCGTTTGGCTGGGCGGCGCTGGCGGCGCTGTTGATCCTGTTCTATCTGTTGCGCCCGCGTCGCCGGCGGATCACGGTATCGAGCCTGTTCCTGTGGCGGAGAGACCCGGGGGAGGCGCAGGGGAGCACGTTCTGGCAGATCGTGCGGCGCTGGCTGCTGGTGGCGTTGCAGTTGCTGGCGCTGGCGGCGCTGGTGGCGGCGCTGGCGCGGCCGGCCTGGCCCGCCCGGCAGCGTGCCCGGGCGGACCTGGTGCTGGTGATCGACGGCTCGGCGCGGATGGCGCTGGCGGTGGACGGGACGACGACCATGGAACGGATCGTTGCGCGGGCGCGGGAGTTCGTGGACGCGTACGGCGGAGAGGCGCAGGTCACGGTGATTCTGGGGGCGGAGTCTCCGGCGCTCGAAGTGCTGCGCGAGACCGATCGCGGGGTGGTGGATGAACGTCTGGGCGCGCTGCGGGCGGGCGGGGACGCGGCGGATGTCGAGGCGGCGCTGGCGCTGGCACAGACGGTGCTGGCTTCGGGAACCGGGGGTAGCATCGCGGTCTTCTCGGACACGGCGTTCCTGGTGGACGATGCGGGGCTGATGGACCGGGCAGGGCTGATCGCGGTGGGTGATCCGCCGCCGAACGTCGGTCTGGAGGCGGTGAGCCGGCGCCTCGATCGGGGCGGGGCGGAACAGGTGCTGGCGACGCTGGGGAGCACGCTCGACGGGGCCGTGGATGTGGGGCTGGTGTTGCTGGACGGCGAGACGGAGATTGCCGTGCGGATGGTGGAGGTCCCGGCCGGGGGGAGGGCGGTGGAAGTGATGGATATCCCGGCGGGCCGCGACGTCGACCGGGTAGTCGTGCACGGGACCGGGCTGGCGCCGGATGGCGACGATCGGGCGTTCTTGACGGCGGCGGCGGAACGGCCGCTCGCGATCCAGATCGTGGCGGTAGATCCGCGGGTGTACGAGCGCGCGCTGCCGACCGGGGCGGGCTTCAGAACGACGGCGGTCGACCCGGCCGCCTACCTCGATGGGGACGGCGCGGACCTGGTGCTCTTTGTGGGGTTCGTGCCGGAGACGCTGCCGGCGGCGAGCGCGATTGTGATCGCTCCGCCGGCCGACAACCCACACTTCCCGCCCGACCCGGTCGGGTCGGGCGCGGCGCCGGTGGCGGCACGGAGCGAACTGACGGAGGCGGTCGATCTCGGCTACCTGCAGACGCGACGGATAGCGGCGTTGCCGGTGCCGGATTGGGCGGTGGCCGATCTGTTCGTCGGTGACCGGGCGGGGATGTTCCACGGGGTCTGGCAGGGTCGGCCGACGGTGGTGATCGGGTTTGACCCGGAATTGATGGGCCTGGATCGGCTGGCGGCGTTCCCGATTCTCATTCAGAACGCGGTGGCGTGGGCGGACCCGACGCGGGCGGTTCGGGCGGAGGATGCGCTGCGTCCGGGGCAGGCGGTGGAGTTCCGGCCCCACCCCACCGCGACGCGAGTGGCGATCGAGGGCCCGGACGGGGAGACCTTCGCCGAATTGGTCGTGCCGTTCCCAGCGACGCTGCCGCCGCTGGCGGAAACGGGCCAGTATCGGTTGCGGCAGTACGCGGGTGAAGCGCTGGTAACGGAGGAGGTATTCGGTGTGGGCCCGGCGTTCGAACTGACGGAGGTTGGCGAGCCCCGGGCCGCACCGCCGGCGCTGCCGGCGGTGACGGCGGACCTGGACGCGGGCAACTTCGAGGCGTGGCCCTGGTTCGCGGCGCTGGCGCTGGCGCTGATGGCGGGCGAATGGGCCTGGTTTCACCGTTCCCGGGCGGCGAGCCGATGACTGTCGACCGGCCCATCGGGCTACTGCTGTTCGGGCTGCTGCCGCTGATCGGATACCTGGCGTGGACCAGCCGGGCCCGCCTGGGCGGTGGCCGGCGGCTGGGGTCGGCATTGCTTCGTTTGGCGGGGGTTGCGGCGGTGGTGCTGGCGATCGTGGGAGCGGGCGCGGCTGACCGCCAGAGGGATACGACGGTGTTCGTGCTGGATGTATCGGACAGCGTCCTGCTGGCCGAGCAGGCGCTGCAGCGGGCGTGGGTCGAGGAAGCGACCGCGGCGGCGGCGGGCGGATCGCGGGTGGCGGTGGTCGAGTTTGGGGACCAGGCCCGGGCGACGCGGCTGCCGACCGAGATCCGGGAGTTCACAGGATTGGCGCCGGCCGCGGGCTTCACCGGGAGGACCGGCGGTTCGGATCTGGCGGGGGCGATCACCCGGGCGCTGGAGTTGATTGGCGCGGACGGGTCCAGCCGGATCGTGTTGCTGACCGACGGGCGTGCCCCGCCGGAGGGCCTGGACGCGGTGCTGGCGCGGGCGACGGACGCGGGGGTTCCGATCTCGTTCGTGCCGGCGCAGCTGCCGGAGCGGGCGGATACGGCGCTGGAGTCGGTGCAGGCGCCAGCGTACGCCTCCCCGGGGAGGCCGTTTGCGGTGCGGGTGGTGGCGGTGGCGCAACGCGAGGCGGACATCAGGCTGCGGCTGTGGGCCGGGGACCGGCTGGCGGCCGACACCCGGGTGCAGGTGCAGCCAGGGGTGAACCCGCTGGGCACCCGGGTCACGGCCGAGGAAGAAGGCCGGTTGATCCTGCGGGCGGAAATCCTGGACGACGCCGACGCGCTGACCGAGAACAACGTGGCGGAGGCGATCGTGCGGGTCTTGCCGCAGCCGGAGATACTGCTGGTGGGCGATCCGCCGGCAACGGCCACGCTGGCCGGGGTGCTGGGCGCGCAGGGCTTCGGGACGGTGGAGATCGCGACGACGGGGCTGCCGGGGGACGCCGGGGCGCTGCAACGGTTCGCGGCGGTGGTCCTGGCGGATGTTCCGGCGAGTGCGCTGAACGCCGCGCAGGTGGGGGCGCTGGCGACGTTCGTGCGCGACCGGGGGCACGGGCTGTTGGTTACTGGCGGGCCGAACTCGTTTGGACCCGGCGGCTATGAGGGAACGGCGCTGGAGGAGCTGCTGCCGGTGCGCTCGCGGCCGCCGGACGAGGAGGAGCAGGGCCTGGCGCTGGTGCTGGTGTTGGATCGCTCGGCGAGCATGTCGCTGGTTCACGGCGAGGACAGCAAGATCGCGCTGGCCCGAGAGGCGGCGATCCAGGCGGTGGGCCTGCTGGAAGTCGGCGATCAGATCGGAGTGCTGGCGTTCGCGGTGAGCGCGGTTTGGGTCGTGCCGCCGACGCGGATCGAGTCGCCGGATTTTAGAACCCGGTTTGACCAGGCCGTGGATAA
>CAYYTN010000022.1:12201-15678 GCA_964474495.1 uncultured Chloroflexota bacterium | reverse complement strand
AACCACCGCGACCGACACGCTGGCGGTGTAGCCGCCACCGGATACCGGCGGGCCGCCGCCGCCGCCCATTCCCTCAGCGCGAACGACCGCACCGGACGGGGATATACTCGTCTCACCCAGCTCCGAGATGCTGATGATCTCGCCCAGTTCGACCCCCAGCTCGGCGGCCATCTGCTCGGCGTGGGCGCGGGCGTTGGCGATGGCCTCTGCGCGCGCCTCGGCCTTCAAGCCCTCTTCATCGTCCACCGCGAAGATCATGTTGTGGACGCTGTTGGCGCTGGCATCCAGGGCCGCCTGCAGGATGTCGCCCAGGCCGTCCACGTCGCGCACCGTCGCGCGCACCTGGTTGCTGAGGTGGTAGCGAACTTCGCCGGTGGGCCCGTCCTGGCCGTAGACCTGCTCGGTCCACATGTTGAATCCGGTCGTCTGGATGTCGTCGGTGGCCACGCCCAGTGCCCGCAACTTCTCGGTGACCTCGGTCATCCGGGCGTTGTTGTAGCTGATGGCCGCGCCGGCGTCATCCTCGACAGTCTCGACGCCCAGGGTTACCTCGGCGACATTGGGGACCGCGGTGGCGGTGCCGGTGCCGCCGGCGGTGATTGTCCGTGCGATCGCGGCATTGGTGCCCAGCGATATCTCGTCCGGCACATTGATGACCGGCGCGGCCACCGTGACCGGCGTCGGGGCGTCGGTGGAAGTCTCGCTGCTCGTCGGCAGCATCAGTAGAACTGCGACCACGAGCGCGGCGATGGTTGCCAGTGGCACCACCACCAGCACGCCGACCAGCAGTCGTTGGGCTCCAGACATTTCTCTTCTCCTTGCCAAATCCTGGCGAATCGGAACTCTGTTCACCCGGAAGACGCCGCCAGGCCGCGGAATGTTCCCGATATCGCGCCGACGCCTCCCGGATTACCGCGGCAGGTCCCCGAAACCGCATCCGTCGATCGGGTACACTCCGCTCCTCGCCGGGCGCCCGGCCCGACTTGCGGGGGCGCCGGCCGGAGGGAAACAGCCTTGCCGCGGAGACCAGCCACCCCAGAACCTTCCACCGGCCGCGCCGCCGGGATGTATGTCCTGCACCTGCGAATCGAGCGACCCGGGCCCCCGGTGCGGTTAGGCAAGCTCGGCGCGTTCGAGTTCCCGCCCGCCGACTACCTGTACGTCGGCAGCGCGCTGAACTCATTGTGGCCGCGAGTTCACCGGCATCTGCGCGGCGCCGGGAAGCGACACTGGCATGTGGATCATCTGCGCGACGTAGCTCGGCCGGTGGGCGCCTGGGTCGCGGTCACCGCCGAGAGCCGCGAATGCGAAGTTGCGGAAGCGATCGCCACGCTGCCGGGCGCCATCCGGTGGCCGCCCCGTTTCGGCGCCTCGGACTGCCGCTGTCCCGGACATCTGCTGCGATTGGACGCGGCCCCCGATCCGACCGATTTGGTCGATCTGCTGGGGAAATTCGGGCTGAACGCGGCGTCGTTTCTGCCGGAGCCCCCGCCAGGGAACTAGACCCTGAGCGTGGCCCCGAAGCGAGCCTCCAGCGAACGCACGATCTTCGCGTGACGGGTCGCCACCTCGTCGTCGGTCAGGGTCCGCGCCGCGTCCCGATACACAATCGAGAACGTCAGGCCGCGCTTGCCGGCGGGGACCTGGTCGCCGCGGTACTCATCGACCAGGGACGCACTCTCAACCACGTCGCCGCCGGCGCTTTGGATGGTGTCAGCGAAGTCGGCGGCTTGCGAGTCGAGGTCAACGACGATCGAAATGTCCTGGACCACCGATGGGAACCGGGGCAGCGCCGCGAACTGGCGGGCGTGATCGCTCCTGGACAGCAGCGCATCGACATCCACCAGCAGCGCCCAGGCCGGCTCATCGATGCCGCTCAGCGCCCGGGCCGGGGCGCTGACCTCCCCGAACGCGGCCAGCAGCGTGTCACCAGCCAAAACCATCGCGCAGCGGCCCGGCTGGAAGGTTGGGTGCCGGAACGGTGCCGTCGCCGTGATCTCGACTCCGAATCGCCGCAGCAGTAGCTCCGCGAGTCCCTTCAGGTCGAAGAACGTGGCTTCGCGCCGCCGGTCCCAGCCGGGGCTGGAGAGTTGCTGGCCGACGACCGCCGTGAGCACGCGGCGTTCTTCCGGCAGCTCGGCGCCGGCGGGAATGAATGTCTTGGCAAGCTCGAAGAGAGCCACGTCACGATCGGCGAACCGCAGGTTGGCGGCCAGCGTTTCCAGCACGTGGCTGAGGGCGGTGGTGCGCAGGGAATCCTCCTCGGCGCGCAGCGGATTCACCAGCTTCAGCGGCTCCAACTGCACCGGCAGGAAGTGCTCGCCGACCCGCGCTCCGGCCGCATCGACCGCGTCGGCGCCGGCCCCGCCGAGGACCCGGCGCAGACGCTCCGGGTTGGACATCGTGTAGGTGATGATTTCCTGGTAGCCGGCGGCGGCGAAGATGTCGCGGACGATTTCATCGCGATGATCGACCTCGCTGACCACCGAGCCCACGACGCCACCGCGGGGCAGGGTGGACGGGATGGCGTCATAGCCGATCATCACCGCCACCTCTTCGACCAGGTCGGCGTCCATGGACACGTCACCGCGCCAGTGGGGCACCCTCACCCGGAGGGTATCGCCGTCGTCGGCTTCGATCTCGAAGTAGGCCCGCTGCAGCGCGTCGATCACCCGCTCGCGGGAAAACTCGATACCCAGCAGGCGCGGTACCTCGCTGAGCGGAAAGTCGATTACGACCGGCTCGGCCCGTCCCGGGTAGGCGTCCTCCCAGAGGTCCACGCCGCGCGCGGCGCCGATCTCTTCGGCCAGTTGGACACTCCGGCGCAGGGCGTAGTCGGCGGTCTCGGGGGAGAGGCGCTGCTCGAAACGGCGGGAAGCCTCGCTGCGCAGGCCCATACCTCGGGAGGTGTTGCGAATGCGGGTCTGGTTGAAATTCGCGGCTTCGAGCAGTATCTCGCTCGTAGTTTCGGTGACTTCACTATCGAGGCCGCCCATGACGCCGGCGAGAGCGACGGCGCCACCGCCGTCGAAGATGACGGTGTCGTCTGGGGTGAGCTTGCGGTCCTGGCCGTCCAAAGTGCGCAGGGCCTCGCCGGCCTCGGCCGGACGCACGCCGATGATCCCGCCGCGTAGCTTCTGCTGGTCAAAAGCGTGCAGCGGTTGACCGGTTTCCAGCATGACGAAATTGGTGATATCGACCAGGTTGTTGATGGGACGTTGCCCGGCGGCTTCGAGCCGTCGCTGCATCCAGTGGGGCGAGGGCGCGACGGTCAGGTCGTGCAGGTAGGCGGCGGCGTAGCGGGAACTCAATTCCGGGTCGCGGATATCGATGGTGAGTTCGGGAACCTCCGCGCGGTCATCGCGGGGCGACCCCAGGTCGGGCAGCTTGAGCGGCAATTCGAATAGGCCGGCGACGACCCGCGCCACGCCGATCATCGACAGGCAATCGGAGCGGTCGGGCTTGAGGTCGAGATCG
>CAYYTN010000022.1:5135-12159 GCA_964474495.1 uncultured Chloroflexota bacterium | reverse complement strand
CAGGATGCCCTCGTGGTCCTCGCCAAGGCCGAGTTCCAGCGCCGAACAGACCATCCCGCTGCTCTCGACGCCGCGGATCTTCGCCGGTTTCAGCACCAGCGGGCCGCCGTCACCGTGGGCGTCGATGAGGGTGGCGCCCTCGGTGGCGAAGGGCACCCGGTCGCCGACCTTGATGTTGGGCGCGCCGGTTACGACGCGACGTTCCTCGACTCCAAAGTCAACGGTGGGCAGCGTCAGTCGGTCGGCGTTCGGGTGCGGGTCGATGCTGACGATCCGGCCAACGAACACCCGGTCGCGATCCCAGCCGGCGCCGATGGATTCGACGGCTTCCACCTCGATGCCGGCATCGGTGAGCCGTTGGGCAAGCTCTGCCACCGGAACCTGCACGTCCACGTAGTCGCGCAGCCAGATCAGGGGGACCTTCATCGGCGCACCCCGCTAGTTGAACTGCCGCAGGAAGCGGAGGTCATTGCGATAGAAGTGCCGGATATCGTCGATGCCGTAGCGGAGCATGGCGATTCGCTCGACGCCCATCCCGAAGGCGAAGCCGGAGTACTTGCGATGGTCGTAGCCGACGCCTTCGAGGACATCGGGATGCACCATCCCGGCACCCAGCATCTCGATCCAGCCGGTGCGCCCGCAGACGCGGCAGCCGTCGCCGCCGCAGACGTGGCAGGACATCTCAGCCTCGCAGCTGGGTTCGGTGAACGGAAAGTAGCTGCCGCGGATACGAATCTTGCGATCCTCGCCGAACAGCGCCCGGGCGAAGTACTCCAGCGTCCCGCGCAGGTCGGCCATCGTGATGTCGGTGTCCACCGCCAGACCCTCGACCTGGAAGAAGGTGGCCTCGTGGCTCGCGTCGACGTCTTCGTAGCGATAGCAGCGGCCGGGGGTGATGATGCGGATCGGCGGCTCGGTCTGCTCCATCACCCGGGCCTGGGCCGGCGAGGTGTGGGTGCGCAGCAACATCTCGCCCGGGCGGTCCGGGTTGTCGACGAAGAACGTGTCCCACATGTCCCGGGCCGGGTGGTCGCGGGGGATGTTCAGCTTCTCGAAGTTGTATTCATCCCATTCCACTTCGGGACTGTCGACGGCGCGAAAGCCGATGCTGGCGAACACGCGGCGAATGTCGCGCAGGGTCTGGGTCACCGGGTGGAGCCCGCCAACGACCGGGCGGTAGCCGGGCAGGGTCACGTCGATCGGCTCGACATCGGCCGACGACTCCGCCTCGACCACGATCTTGCGGTCTTCGAGGGCCGATTCCAGCCGCTGCCGGGCGGCATTGGCCAGTTGCCCGGCCAGCGGACGTTCCTCGGCGGAGAGCTTGCCGATCCCGCGCAAAATACCGGTCAGCTCACCGCTGCGGCCGGTGTAGCGGCGGCGCCAGTCCTCCAGATCGGCCGCCGGGGTCCCGGCCAGCTCTTCCAGGGCTCTGGCTACCAGCTGTTCAATCTGATCCTGCATGCTTCTCTCGCGAGGAATCGCCGGTCACTACCCGACGAATGATGGCGGTCCGGCGAAGAGTATGCCAGTCGGACCGGCGGTGGCGAATCGGCGGATCGAGCGACCCGACCGGAAACCGGCTAGGCGGCGATCGCCGTCCGCGCGGACTCGACGATCTTGCCGAAGGCGGCGGCGTCGTTGACGGCCATTTCCGCCAGCTGCTTGCGATCGATTTCGATCCCGGCGCGGCGCAGGCCGTTCATGAGCTTGCCGTAGGGCAGGCCGTGCTGGCGGGAAGCGGCGTTGATGCGCATGATCCAGAGCCGCCGCATCTGTCGTTTGCGCAGGCGACGGCCGATATAGGCGTAGTCCCCGGCGTGCATCTGCGCCTCGTGGGCGGTTTTGTAGAGGCGGTGGCGCCCGGCGTGCCGGCCGGCAGCGGCCTTGAGGACCTTCTTGCGTCTTGCCCGGGTCGCTACGGAGTTCTTTGTTCTTGCCATCGCGAAGGATCTCCTGTGCGACTATCCGCCGCGCAACATCGCCCGGACTTTGCGGGCGAACCCGCCGGGCAGCGCGAACATCTTCTTACCGGCTTTGCGAGCGCGGTAGCTCTTCTTGTATTTCAGGTGGCCCGCCGCGCCCTTGGCGTGCAGCAGCTTGCCGGTGCGCGTGACGCGCACTCGTTTGGCGGCTGCTTTGCGGGTCTTCAGTTTGGGCATAGCACGCCCTCGTCTCTGTTTCAGGGGTGGTCGCGGTCCGAGCGAAGAATTGTAGCATCCCGGGGGCCCACTTCGGAGAACTCGGGGCGGGCCTTCCCGGTATCCGCGAATCGCGGGCCTCCGCCTTCGCGCCGGTAAGCTTGTCCGCGGAGAAAACGGGCAGAAAGGGGAGGTTTGGCGCGATGCGATGGTGGCTTGAGGATGTGGTCGATCTTCTCAGACTCGTCGGCCTTGCCGCGAAGAAGGAGCCCGAGTACAAAGAGGCCGACCTCGCTGATCTCGAAGAGGAATACGGCGCGGAATTGGATGAGCTTGAGGCCCGCACGGACCGCAAGTACGGCGACGGCAATCCCGCCGACGAGCCAGGTGACTAGCCCGGGTCAGGCCCGACGAGCCACCCCGCCGCGATCGAGCGCTCCGATTTCCACCTTGATCGGCCACCGGGGACTCCGCTATCACCGGCCGGGGCCATGCGGCGATAATTGAGCCAGATTGGAGCTGCAAACATGGACCCTGAACTGACGAAGGAGCTGCGCCCGGTGCTGGTGGACATCCTGGCGGCTATCGACCAGGCGGCCGGCGGCGGTGGCGAAGGCGCCCTTGATGAATACAAGCAGAAGCTGGCCCGGCTCGAAGAGCTGGGCCGCCGGCTCCCGCCCGACGAGCGCCGCCTGCGCCACTTCGTCGAGCAGCACGGTTTCAGCCAGGCGCTGGCCGAGCTCGACTCGCGCGAACCAACCGCCGATTCGGCGTAGGCCGGCGGCGCCCGGAATGCTCCAGGGGAAGGCATGACCCGGAAGTCGATCCACGCGGTAGTCAATCCGGTCGCCGGCAAGAGCGAAGCCGGGTGGGCCGAGTTGCGCGTCGCCCTGGAGGCCCGGGGGATGCAGGTCGAGGAGAGTCGGACCGAGCGCCCCGGGCACGCGACCGAACTGGCCGCCGCCGGTGACCACGACCTGGTGCTGGCGGCCGGCGGGGACGGGACGGTCAGCGAGGTGGCTGCCGGCCTCCTGCGGCGCGCGGACGCCGGGTCTCGTCCGATTCTCGGGATCCTGCCGCTCGGCACCGGGAATGACTTCCACCGCACCGCCCGCGCCCTCGTCACCGGACCGGACTTGGCCAGCCGGATCGCGGAAGCCAAACCGGCGACCGTGGACGCCGGCCGCATCCGTTTCGAGTCCGGCGATCGCCCCGACGAGTTCTTCATCAACGCCGCCAACGCCGGGTTCTCCGCCGCGGTGGCCGAACGGGCTGAGCGCTCGTTCCGGTCCTGGCCACGGATGGCCGGGTACGCCGTCAGCGCGATCACGACGCTGGCGAGCTTTCGGAACCCGTCGGTCCACCTGGAAATCGATGGCGCGGGCGAGGAGTTGCCGGCCAACAGCATCGTCATGGCCCTGGGCCGGTATTTCGGGCAGGGAATGAAGGTGGCCCCGGACGCGATCGCCGACGACGGGCTATTCGACATCATCATTGTCGGCGACATCGGCAGGCTCGAGTTGGTGGCCGCCTATCCGCGCCTCTACACCGGCTCGCACATCCACCACGGCAAGGTCAGCGTCCGGCGCGGGCGGCGCGTCTCAATCCGCGCCGAGCGCCCACTGACGGTGGAGGGCGACGGGGATATTCGCGGGGCGCTCCCGGCCACCTTCGAGGTGCTGCCCGGTGCGCTGCGGGTGATCGCCTAGCCGGAAGCCGCCGGGCTCTTGGCGGATCGCGCCGGCGGCCGCCCGGGCAGACCCGGTCGGCGCAGCAGACGCAAGCCGTTGACCACTCCCAGCAGCGTGCTGCCCTCGTGCCCGACCACGGCCATCGTCAGCGTCAGCCATCCGCCCAGCGATACCAACAGCAGCAGGGTGATCACGGTGATCGCCCAGGCCAGGTTCTGCCGTACGACCGTATTGGTCCTCCGACCGAGGTCGAGAGCCATCGGGATCCGATCCAGTTCCTCGCCGGTGAGGACCACATCTCCGGTTTCCAGGGCGACATCGGTGCCGGCCATGCCCATCGCCATCCCGAGGTCGGCGGCCGCGATCGCCGGGGCGTCGTTGATGCCGTCACCGACCATCGCCACCGGCCCATGGCGATCGCGCAGTTGCGTCACAATCTGTAGTTTCTGATCGGGCAACAGCCCGGCATGGAACTCGTCGATGCCGGTCTCCGCGGCGACCGTGCGCACCACTTCCAGGGAATCGCCGCTGAGCATCACCGGGCGGATACCGAGCCGGCGGAGTTCGGCTACGGCGTCGGCGGCGCCGGGGCGGACTCGATCCGACAGGGCCACCATCCCCACCGGGCCACGGCGATCGCCGCCGACCACCAGGGTCGAGTAGCCGGCCGCCTGCAGGTCGGCAAAGCCATTCTTCGGGATGGCCGTTCGATCCACCCCGTCGGGCACGTCCTTGCCGACCCAGATCCGTTCGCCGCCGACATCGGCGGTGACGCCCCAGCCGGGGTCGGCCACGAATCCGAGCGCTGGCTGCACCGTGAGCCCGCGATCCGCCGCCTCCACCATCACCGCCCGGGCGAGCGGGTGCTCGGAGTGCTGCTCGACCGACGCGGCCAGGCCGAGAACCGTGTCTTCGGAGTCCCCGTTGAACGGGCGGACATCGACCACGACGGGCCGGCCGATGGTCAACGTGCCGGTCTTGTCAAAAGCCATGACCTTGATGGCGCCGGCCGTCTCGAGGCGGTCGCCGCCCTTGAACACGATGCCGCGGCGGGCCCCGCTGGCGATGGCCGACAGAATTGCCGCCGGAATCGGAATCATCACGGCGCAGGGCGACGCGACCACGAGCACCGTCATCGACCGATACACCGCCTCGCTCCACTCGAAATCAAACCCGAGGCGGGTGACGAGCAGCACGAGGGACGCCATTCCGATCACCGCCACGGTATAGATCGGACCGACCCGCTCGGCGATGCGCTGGGCGCGCGGCCGCGCCTCTTCCGCCTCTTCGACCATCCGGACGATCTGCGCCAGTGTGCTGTCGGCGGCGCTGGTGGTCGCTTCGATCCGCAGGACTCCGAGCTGATTCAAGGTAGCGGCGTAGACCGGATCGCCGACGAACTTGTCCACCGGAATCGCCTCGCCGGTGACCGTCGATTCGTCCACCGCCGACTGCCCCGCCACGACCGCGCCGTCCACCGGGATACGATCTCCCGGCCGCACGATGACCAGATCCCCGGGCGCGAGATCCTCAATCGGAACTTCGACCGATTCCTCTCCGCGCGCCACCAGGGCGGTCTCGGGACGGAGTTCCATCAACGCCTGGACCGCCCGCCGGGTACGGGCCATGGCGTACGTTTCGAGGGTCGCGCTGAGCGAGAACAGGAACATCAGGGTGGCGCCTTCGTGCCAGAACCCGATCGCCGCCGCGCCGATGGCCGCCGCCACCATCAACACGTTCACGTCGACAACGCGCTCCAGCGCCGATTCATAGGCGTCGCGCATCGGGAACAATCCGCCGGAGAAGTAGGCGGTGACGTAGAACGCCAGCGCCGCGACGCCGAGTTCCACAAAATGCTCGATGGCGAATCCGACCACCAACCCGACCAGCGAGACGCCGGTCAGGATCGACATCAAACGGACTTCGGATAGCTGGCTCGGGAGGCGTCGAACAGGGGCGATCATGAGGCCGCAATCATCACCCGGGCGGCGGTCGCCCGTCAATAATGATTATCAATTAGGAGTGGCGCGTCGGTCGCCGGTCGGCCTCATCGGTGGTGCCGTACACCAGGATGCGCATGTCGGAAACCGTCCGCCCGTCCAATTCGATCGCCTGCTTCAGGGCGCCGACCGAGGCCGCGGCGATGTTGTCCACGCGGCCGGTCCGGGTGCAGAAGAAGTTTACGTGCGGACGGGTGTCGAGTTCGTAGTGAGTCGAATTGTTGGCCGCTGTGTGCAGGTCCAGGATGGCGCCCGCCCGGGTCAGCGCCTTCAGCGCCGTGTACACGGTGGCCAGGCTGATGTCCGAGCGCTCCCGGCGGACGGCGTCGTAGACGTCGTAGGCGGTGGGGTGGATTTCCATTCCGGCCAGCACCGCGCAGATGGCGATCCGCTGCGGCGTCACTCGAAAGCCATGCGCGCGCAGGGCGCCCAACAGGGCCTCGACGCTCTTGGGATGCGGTTTTTCGGTTCCCATCCAGCCCGGCCTACAGCACATTCACCAGGACGCGATTATTCCACAGGACCGAACCGCCCGGCTTCACTCGCGCCCGGCGGCCAGCGCCGAGGCCGGCACCCGCGTCAGCGCCAGCCCGCCCAGGACGAACAGGACCGCCATCATCGCGTAGACGACACCGTACCCGAGCAACGGCTGCACCCGGTTGAAGGTATCCAGCACCAGCCCGGCCAGCAGGGATGCCAGCGCGTCGCCTCCGGCCGGGGCCAGGTTGGTGATGCCCATATAGAAGCCGGCGGCGCTGCGATCCGGGAGCAGGTCCATCGCCATCGCCCAGTCGGCGGCCGTGAAGGCCCCCAGCCCAACGCCGAGCACCGCCACCCCCGCCAACAACACCGAAAGCTGGAGCGCGGTCATCATGATGAGAGCCCCCACCGCCGCAATCCCGCAGCCCGCGTACACCAGCGAGCGCCGGCCGTAGCGATCGGCCAGCCAGCCGGCCGGCAACGAGACCAGGATCGCGAAAACGATCATCGTCCCGAGCACAATCGTTGTCGTGGCCCCGGGGTCGTCCACCCGCAGACGCTCCCGCAGGGTGAATAGCAGGATGTTGTCCGAGGCCAGCAGCCCCATGAAGAACAACACCCGCGAAACCAGGAACCAGCGAAAACCCGGGGCCTCGCCCAGCTCCCGCCAGCGGCAGGCAGTTTCCTCCCGCAACCCGGGCCGGGCGGGGGG
>CAYYTN010000022.1:4833-5125 GCA_964474495.1 uncultured Chloroflexota bacterium | reverse complement strand
CGCTTCCGGGGTGACGAGCGCAGCGATGAGCGCCGTCAGCGCCAGTACGCCGGCCGCCACGAACAGAAACCCCCGGGGGTTGCCGCCATCCAGCAGCAGCCCGGCCGCCAGCGCCCCCAGCACCTGCCCGGCCATGTTCATGATCCCGTAGAGGCTCGACGCTCGTCCACGCTGCGACTCCGGCGTCAGATCGGGAATCACGCCCTGGTAGGCGCCCTGGGCGGTGTTGGCCGAGACCTGCATCAGCACCACCGCGGTCAGCAGCAAGGCGTAGGTGCTGATGGCCGCCATC
>CAYYTN010000022.1:0-4823 GCA_964474495.1 uncultured Chloroflexota bacterium | reverse complement strand
GGTAGCCAGCGCCCCGGTCACCATGAACGGTCGCCGTCGTCCCCAGCGGTGGGAAGACCGATCGCTCACTGCTCCCATGATCGGCTGGACGATCACCGCGACCACCAACCCCAGCGCCACAAGAACCCCGACGGAAGTGCCCTTGTTGGCGCTGCCGACCAGGGTCTCCACCCGGTCGGGCAGGTACACGATGTTTAGTCCGCCCCAGACCGTCGAAAGGCCCAGCCAGAATAGGCTAATCCGCGCCAGGAACCAGTAGCTGCGCCGCGGCGCGCGGATCAGAGCCACGGGCTCAGCTCCTGCCGCCGGCAAATGTCGGACTCCGACATTCCCACCCTCGTCTCCACTCCCGCTCCCTCCTACGAGGCGTCGCCCACCTGTCCCCGCTGGCGCAGCAGATGATCCGCCAGGACCAGCGCCAGCATCGCCTCGACGATCGGCACCGCCCGCGGCAGTACGCAGGGATCGTGGCGCCCGCGCCCCTGCAGCACGACCTCGTTGCCCCGGTCATCGACGGTGGCCTGGTCGCGCATGATCGTCGCCGTCGGCTTGAACGCCGCCCGCAGCACGATGTTCTCGCCGTTGCTGATCCCGCCCTGCACGCCGCCGGAATTGTTGGTGCGGGTGCGTATCCGGCCGCCGTCGTTATAGAAGAGATCGTTGTGCTCGCTGCCGGTCTGGCGCGTCCCGGCGAACCCGGAGCCGATCTCGAATCCTTTGCAGGCCGGGATCGAAAGCATGGCCGCCGCGAGCTCCGCCTCCAGCTTGCCGAAGACCGGTTCCCCCAGGCCCGGTGGCACGTTGCGGGCCACCACCTCGACCACTCCGCCCAGCGAATCGCCGTCCTTGCGGGCCTGCTCGATGCTAGCGATCATCGCCGGGGCCACCCCCGGGTCCGGACAGCGCACCGGGGTGGATTCGATGTCGTCCAGAGAGACAGTGTCGGAGTCGATCTGGGCTTCCAGATCGGCCACCCGCTTGACGTAGCCCAGCACCTCGACGCCGTGCGCATCGTCGAGCAGTTTCCGCGCGACCGCCCCCGCCGCCACCCGCCCGATGGTCTCCCGCGCGCTCGCCCGGCCGCCGCCCTTCCAATTCCGAATCCCGTACTTGGCCTGGTAGGTGTAGTCGGCGTGGGAAGGCCGGTAGGTGTGCCGGAGGTGTTCGTAGTCGCGGCCGCGGGCATCCTCGTTCCAGACGGCGATCATGATCGGTGTGCCCAGGGTCAACCCGTCAAAGACGCCCGACAGAATCTGCGCCCGATCGGCCTCGCCCCGCTGGGTGGTAAGGCTGCTCTGCCCCGGCCGCCGTCGGTCCAGGTCGCGTTGAATCTCCGCCAGGTCGATCGCCAGCCGCGGCGGGCAGCCATCAATCACCGCGCCTACGGCGTCGCCGTGCGATTCGCCCCACGTCGTGACCCGAAAGGCCCGACCGAAGGTGTTGCCCATCCGCGCGTGGCTCCCGGGGAAATTGCCTGATTCGCAGCGGGTCAGGGCCTCCACCCCAGAGACTGCCCCTTCGCTATGTGGCGATAATACGGAAGGTGCGATTTCTCGTCGAGATACGCGGTCCGGTATCGGGGATAATCCGCGTGGTTAGGCTGCCCGGGTGTCATTGCGGCCGCCGGGAGATCATTATTGGTATATAGCGGCGTATCGAATCTACGATCGGCGGTCAGCTTGTCACAATCCACCGACCCCTGCTCGCCGGCGCCCTTCCCATCGGAGGAGTTCGCCGCCCGTCGCCGCAAGCTGGTCGCGGCGATCGAACCGGGCGCGGCCGCGCTGGTGGCCGGCGCCGGTGCGCCGCCCGGACTGGAGAGCTTCCGCCAATTCAACGACTTTCACTATCTGTCGGGAGTCCTGGAACCGGGCAGCTACCTGCTGATCGCGGCCCCGGCGGCCGCGGCAACGCTCTATCTGCCACCGCGCGATGAGCGCAGCGCATCCACCGAGGGCGAATCGCTTTCTTCCGACGATCCGGCGACCGCCCTCCGGCAAACCGGCGTCGACGCGGTCCGGCCGGTCGACCGCCTGGCCGACGACCTGGCCGGGGTGCACCGGCTGTACACGGTCCAGGCGCCCGCCGAGGGGCGTTTCGTCTCCCGCGGGGTCGCCCGGCACGCCGCGGCACGCCGGACCGCCGATCCGTGGGCCAACCACGAGTCGCCGGAGGCGCACCTCGGGCGGTTGCTGAGGAGCCGCTTCCCGGAACTGGAAGTCCGCGACCTGGCCCCGCTGCTGGAGGAGGTGCGCCTGGTCAAGAGCGCCCGCGAAATCGACCTTTTGCGGCGCGCCGGCCGGCTGAGCGCGATCGCGACAATCGAAGCGATGCGCACCACCCGCATCGGCACCTACGAGCATCAACTGGCGGCGGTGGCCGACTACGTCTTCCGCGTCAACGGCGCCGACGGCCAGGCTTACGCGCCGATCGTCGCCACCGGCGCGCACCTCTGGTACGCGCACTGGAATCGCCTCACCGGGCAGCTTGCCGACGGCGACCTGGTGCTCATGGATTGCGCCCCCGACCTGGAGTATTACACCAGCGACATCGGCCGCATCTGGCCGGCCAACGGGACCTTCACCGCCGGGCAGCGCGAGTTGTACGGCTACGTACTCGCCTACCACGAGACGTTGCTGCGACTGCTGCGCCCGGGGGCTACGTCGGTCGAGATTCTGGCCGAGGCGGCCGCCGAAATGCGGCGCCTGGCGGATCGGACCGACTTCAGCAAGCCGATTTATCGCGAGGCCGCGCTGCGAATGCTTACCTATGACGGTCACCTTTCGCACACGGTCGGCATGGCCGTCCACGACGTCGGCGAATCCGCCGGCCGGCCGCTTGAGCCGGGCACCGTCTTCGCGGTCGACCCGATCATGTGGGTACCGGAGGAGCGGGTTCACATCCGGGTCGAGGACACCATCGCGATCACGGATGACGGCATCGAGGTGTTCACCGCCGACGCGCCCCGGGGGATCGCGGATATCGAGGCGCTGGTGGGGAGCCACGGGATGCTGCAGGCGTATCCCCCGCTGGGCGAGGTCGGCCCTCAATGAGCAACGCCACGCCCACGATAGTCGAGGTCGTCGACTCGCATACCGGCGGCGAGCCCACGCGGGTGGTGATTTCCGGCGGGCCGAACCTGGGTACCGGTCCGTTGGCCGAGCGCCGCGAGCGTTTCCGAAACGAGCACGATGATTTCCGCCGCAGCGTCGTGAACGAGCCACGCGGTTCGGGAGTCCTGGTCGGGGCGCTGCTCGTTCCTCCGGTCGATCCCGCGGCGGCGACCGGCGTTATCTTCTTCAACAACGTGGGCTACCTGGGGATGTGCGTTCACGGCACGATCGGACTGGTGGTCACGCTGGCGCACCTGGGACGCATCGAGCCTGGCGATCACCGCATCGAAACTCCGGTCGGCACGGTCACCGGCACGCTCCTGGACTCCGGCGAAGTGCGGATCGAGAACGTCGCCAGCTATCGACATGCCGGCGCTGTGGAAGTGACGCTCGAATCCGGCGAACAGGTCTGCGGCGACGTCGCCTGGGGTGGTAACTGGTTCTTCCTGGTCGATGATCCTGGGCAGGAGCTTTCGCTGGCAAACGTAGATAAGTTGAGCGAGCGCGCCGGCCAGATCCGCCGCGCGCTGGAGCGCGCCGGGATCACCGGGGCCGACGGCGCCGAGATCGACCACATCGAACTGTTCGGGCCGCCGTTGCGGGAAGGCAACAGCGGCCGCAATTTCGTGCTCTGTCCCGGCGGTGAATACGATCGCTCGCCCTGTGGCACCGGCACCAGCGCCAAAGTCGCCTGCCTCTACGCCGACGGCAAGCTGGCCGAAGGCGAGATCTGGCGCCAGGAAGGTACGGTCGGCAGCGTGTTCTCCGCCAGCGTCGCGATCCGCGACGATCAGATCATCCCCACGATTCAGGGCTCGGCGCACGTTACCGCCGAAACCCGCCTGGTGCTGGATCCGCGCGATCCGTTCGTGGCCGGTCTCGGTTAGAGGCGGCGAACCGACCGGGCCTATTCGGCCTTCTTCGCCTTGCGCCGGGTCGGCTTCGGCTTCAGGGTGCCGATCCATTCGTGGCTGCGGTCGAACCACGGCTGCAGTTCGTCGATGTTTTCCAGCAGCGCGGCCGGCACCTCGGCGTAGCCGTTCATGGACCGGCCGTAGCGCTCGGTCGCCCTGGTTTCGTAGGTCTCCATGAACCCGGCGCGCGCTTCGTCGGACATTCTCAACGACATGGTCCCGGCCTCGTCGAGGAAGCTGAACATGTGTCCGTTACGCGACGTATAGGGCGTAGTCGCGCCCTTGCGTTCGACGGCCGGGTTGGCCGCGACGAGGGCCTCATATAGCGCCAGCGCTTCGGCGGGCCCCTTGTACTTGCTGGCCATGCGGAATCCTCTCGTATCAGACGGGCTAGCCTCGGCCGGCGACGGCCGACCGACCGCCGTTGAATGAAGTTTAGGCGCGCCGGTTGGGATGGTCTATCGGAGCCCGGACCTGGAATTCTGTCAGGCCGAGAGGGCGAACGCCCGATCCGTCGAATTCGACCCAACGAAGGTCTCCGCCACGGCCGTAGGCTACGATCCAAGCTGGAGCTTTAACGTTGACTGCACGCGGCCGCCTGCCCCGCAGGTTGGTTGAAACTCCGTCGGTGTCGAATCGCCGTGCCGCGGGGCGACTCGGCTGCTACTGGACCGAGCCGCCTGGTCCCTTTCGGTCAACCGTTCTACTCACGATCAACCTCGATCCCTTGCTACTATTGCCCTTCGGGCCGGTAGCTCAGTTGGAAGAGCAACGGACTTTTAATCCGTGGGTCGTG
>CAYYTN010000021.1:14960-16186 GCA_964474495.1 uncultured Chloroflexota bacterium | reverse complement strand
CGCGGCATCGGCCGGTCGCTGGTCCGGCTGTTTGCCGCCGCCGGGGCGAAGGTCGCCACCTGCGCCCGGGGTGACGAACAACTCCAGCAGGTCGCCGCCGAGGTCGAAAGCAGCGGCGGAACCGTCCTCCCGGTCACCGCCGATCTCACCGTCGAAGCCGACGTACAGCGCTTCGCCGATGCGGTGATCGCCGGGTTCGACGCCGTCGACATCCTGGTCAACTGCGCCGGCGGCAACACCCGCATCTCCACCGACCGCGTGCCGGCCACCGACCCGGCCGACTGGCGCTACATCATGAACCTCAACTACTTCGCCACCTACCTGCTCACCCGCGCCCTGCTGCCGCACATGAACCGCGGCGGGCATGTAATCAACTTCGGCTCCGGCGCCGGCCACCGCGCCGCCGCCAGCGAAATCGGCTACCGCGCCGCCAAGGCCGCCGTCAGCATGTTCACCCGCTCCCTGGCCCTGGAAGTCTGGGAAGACGGCATCGCCGTTAACGAACTCGTCCCCGGCGCCGTCGCGACCACCGGACTGAACCTCGGCCGCGACCGCTCCAGCGATGCCAGCGTGCAGCAGGAACTCGAAGGCACGTTCCTCGGCGCCGAGATCGTCCGCCACCCCGATGTCCCCGCCGAAATGGCCCTCTGGCTGGCCACCCGACCGCCCGGCGGCCCCACCGGCCAGACCTTCTCCCTGCACCGCGAACCGCACTAGCCGGTCCCCCGGCCTCGAATCCGGCTCCCGAACCGGCGCTAGAATCCCGTAGGGGCTGAATCAGGAGCGAGCGGGGAGCCATGAAAGAACGCCGGATCGGCCGTCGCGGAATGCTGCTCACCGCCGCCGCTGGCGCCGCCGGTCTGGTTCTACCAATCGGCCGCCTCGCCGCCGCCGATGACTACGCCATCACCATCGCCGGGGTGCCCGGTCACTACTGGACCCAAACCGGCGGCTACGGGATGGTCGGCGACCTGCTCGACGCCTACGACTCGGCCGGCGGCGCCGCTGTCTGGGGTCCGCCGGTCAGCCGCGAGTACCGCGATAGCGTCGGGCGCATCAACCAGGCCGTGCAGCGCGGCATCTTCCAGCTCGACCAACAATCCGGGGCCATCACCTACGCCAACATCTTCGACCAGATCAGCGCCACCGGGCAGGACCCGCGCCTGCTGGCGCAGGGCATCCCGTTCAGCCGCGACTGGTCCTCCGACGCCGCCTTTGGCGGCGAC
>CAYYTN010000021.1:14614-14913 GCA_964474495.1 uncultured Chloroflexota bacterium | reverse complement strand
AACCACATCGCCATCCTCGAGGACTACCCCGACCTGCTCGATGAGTACACGGCGTCCCCCGATTGGGTCAACCAGAACGGCCTGCCGATGGGCGTCGAAGACATGGGCCCGTGGGTGGCCGTGCGCGGCCAGCGCACCGCCTACCAGAGCTGGAATGTCGCCAACGACGCCGCCGGGATCGCCGCCGGGCAGATCACGAAAATGCTGGGCGGCGACATCGCCAAGGAATACGACCTGGTCCCCGAGCCCGCCAAGGCCACCCATCTGCCGGATCAGAACGTCTACCTGACCCTGGACGC
>CAYYTN010000021.1:0-14604 GCA_964474495.1 uncultured Chloroflexota bacterium | reverse complement strand
GGCACCGACCCTCGAATGGATCGAAAACCCGGACGGCTGGCTGAGCTGGCCGGTGGCCTGCGACGCGCCCATCACCGGCATCCTCGACTACGACACCCATCCGGGCGCCTACGACATCATGATCCCCGCAGGCGAGCCGATTTATGCCGCGTCCGACGGCGAGGTCCAGGGCGTCGTCATCCAGGATTCCGGCAGCCTGGGCGTTGAGTTGATCCACCCCCGCGCCGATGGGCGCACCTACATGAGCCAGTACTTCCACATGAGCCGCTTCATTCCCGGCATGGCCGCCGGCGACATGGTTGTCGAAGGCCAGTTGATCGGCTTCACCGGTTCCACCGGGGCGATGAATTCCCACGTCCACTTCGATTTCTCGGATCGCACTGTCGGCTACGTCAAGCTGGACCCGCGGCCGCTATTCCGGGCCACCCGCCTGGCCTCCACCGGCTACGTCGACGGGCCTTCCGGCCACAACCTGCCGGCCACGGCCATCATCGGCCGCTGCCCGCCGGGTACCTCCGGCTACGAATAGCCCGCGATTGACCGGCGGCGGGGCGGGGCGTAGGTTGGGCGCAGGGGACGGATCGCCAATGGTCGATTCGCGGGTGAACGCATGAGAATCCGCCGACAAACCTTCGGCAGGACGCTGGCGCTCCTACTGGCGCTGGCGGCGCTGCTGCTCTTCGCCAACTGCGGCGATCCGGAGCCCGCGCCGCAGCCCACGGCTGTTTCAGCTGCCGCGCAACCCACGATTGCCCCCGCCCCTCCCCAATCCACCGCCGTTCCAGCGACTCCACAACCTGCGCCTGCCCCAACCTCTCCGCCACCGGCCTCCCTGCCGGTCGTCGCGGCGTTCGAGGTATCGGCCGAAGCCGGCGCGGCGGTGCTGCATGTCCACGAAGGCGCCCTGCCGGCGGGCGTCTCGCCCACGGACATCCGTGTCGAACCGGTCCCGGCGACCACGCTGGCCGACGACGTGGCCGAGGAATCGCTGCTCGCCGCCTTCAACCTCGAACCGAGCGGACTGCAGTTCGATGAACCGGTGACGCTGGAGATCGGCCTGCCCTACGACGGGCTCCGCCTGCCCAACGTCTGGATCATGACCGACGAGGGCGCCGAGACGGTTCGCAACGCCGAGATCATCTTCTCTCCGGCCGAAGGCAAGATGACGATCCTCGCCGAGATCGAGCATTTCAGTTCCGTCATCGTCGATGATCTCGAGCTGTTCGAACTGACCTTCGACGATCCGCCCGAGCAGTACGTACGGGTTGAATTCGATGTGACCGGAACGGTGAGCGTCAACGCCGGATGGTCTGCCTACGGCAGCTCGCCAAAGCAGACGTCTGAAGGTTCCAACGGATCGACGGATGTGTCCTGGTCCGAGTGGACCTACCGGGTGGAACTGCCGTACCAACTCGAAGGCGAGTTCTCGGGCATCGGCGTCCTCTCGCCCGAGGTCATCCCCGACTCGCCGGCATCAACCGCCGTGGACTCCTTCACCTACGAAACCGACGGAACGTTTGAGTGCACCGCGGCGGGCGCGACCAACTTCGTGGAGTACTCGATCAGCATCGCCTACACGCAACGGAAGTCCTCCCGGAAGGTGACCCGGTACTACGGCGGGCTCTACCGGCGAGATGACGAGTTCTACGAACCCCAGGCCAGCTGGAGCGACAGCTACGAGGATCTGCAGCGCACCGCCACCGTGCGCTCGGAGGTGTTCGAGTGTGTCGCCGTGCTGCCGACGCCGAGCCTGCCAACCCCGATCACCTCCGAAGAGAGCCCCACCGAACCCGACAACGTCACCAGCGAAGAATCAACCACCGAGCCGACCCCCACCCCCACCCCGCCGCCCGCCGAGCCCGGGGCCGGCCCGGTGGAATCCGTCGGCGACGGCGGCGAAGCCGTGGAGATGGTCCAGGTCAACGTCATCGTCTTCGGCGGCCAGCACTATCCGGCCGAGCAGTTCCACATTGCCAGGCCCGATCGCTGCGGCGCCGACCACATCCACGCCAATTCCGACAAGGTGTTCTCGCTGGAGGGCGGCTCGACCATCGATCCCGACCCGGACAAGTGCGGGTTCGGCGAGGCGAGCGCGGTGGAAGAGGTGGTCATCGAAGTGCCCCTTTCCGACTGGGAGGACTACGACCAGCGGCGCACCGCCGAGGACTTTCCCGAGGGCTAGGCCGCCGCCGGCGCCGATTCGGCCGGCCGCGATGCCGGCGCGCTACTCGACCGGGTCGTCCCCAAGCCGCACCGAGCGGATCCCCCAGCCGGTCGCCGCCGTGTCCACGTCGAAGGCTTCCGATAGCCGGCCGTCAACATCGCGGGTGATCCGCACGATCGGCTGCTCGCGATGGTCGCCGTCCACGTGGGCCACAATCCCCCGGCAGCCCGCGTACGGCCCGTCCACCATCTCAATTTGGGTGCCGGTCGGGTACATCGCCAGCACCTGCAGCGCGTGGCTCACGATCTCCCCGTTCAGCGCCTTGCCCCCGGACTCGTGCAAGATCTGGAACACCTGGTCCGGCGGGTACGCCTCGCGATAGGGGCGGCGGGCGGACAGCGCCGCGTAGGTATCGGCGATCGCCCCGATCTCACCGAAGATGTGCAGTTTGCCCGGTTCGTACGACGCCGTCCGGTCCGTGTCCAGCGTGTTTTCGCCCACCAGCCCGCGCGGATAGCCGGCCCCGTCCTGGCGCTCGTGATGCTGGTAGCAGACGTGATGCGCCAGCAGGTTCCGGTCGGCATCCTTGCTCTCGCGCAGCAGCTGCCAGCCCAGCGCCGGGTGCCGGTTCACCAGTTCCCGCTCGACCGGATCCAGCGCGCCGGCCTTGCTCACGATGTGCTTCGGGACAAAGATCATGCCGACATCGTGAAGTAGCGCCCCCAGCGTCAGCTGGTACAGGCGCTCCCGGGGCAGGCCGATCGTCTTGCCGATCATCGCCGCCACGATCGCCGAGTCGATCGATTGCTCCAGCGCGTAGTCGTGGTGCAGCACCAGCGGATCCAACCCGTCCAGGCGCTCCGCGTGCATGATCTCCTCCACCAGTTCCCGGACCTCCATGATCAGGTTCGCGAACGGGTCCACCTCGCGAATCTGGCGGCGAAACTGGCCGGTCGAAAACGCCGCATCCAGCGCCGCCGTCGCCAGCGCCGGGTCGTCGTCCAGCATCCCGGAGGTCAGTTCACGGAGGTCGGTCATCGTCGTCGCCAGCCGGGTCGCCGTCTTGAAGCGGACGATGTTGGACACCAGTTGCGGCAGGTGGATGCCGCGGGATTCCTCGTCGTCGACCACCACCGACGTGCAGCCCAGCGCCGTGAGCGTATCGATCTGGTTTCCCGTCACGAACACGCCCTTGGCCAGCAGCAACTCGCCGCGCTCGCCGAACAGCGGCTGTCCGAGGATCATTCCCGGTTTGCAGTCTTGAATCAGTATCCGTTGCATCTTCACCTGGCCGTTGGTGGCGCCCCGAACGCGGGCGGTATTCTAGCCGCGAGACGGTTCTATTCTGCCGTCTTGATGGAGATTGTCGACCTATTGCCCCCGCACTGGAGTGAACCCGTCGGCGGGCCCCGCTCTATCGAGCCGGCGCGCGCGGCGAGGCCGGTTGGTGGGCGGAAGGCGGGTGGCGCCTAGTTCGTCCCGAAGTGGTTCCGCAGCCCGTGGTTCAGGATGTCCGACGCGCATTCCTCGCAGAACAACACCTCCGCCTCATCCTCCTCCAGCGCCAGTTGCAGCAATTCCGGCACCGTCCCGGCGTGCCGCATCACGCACAGGTTGCTGCAGTGATGGTCGCCGAAGGCCACGTGCACCGTCGACCGCCCGGGCCGCGCCGCCTCGATGATGTGCCCCACCGAATGCGCCGCCAGCCGGCGCAGCGCCCGCGAAAAGTCCTCGTCATCGGTCAGTTCCCGCAGCCGCGCCACCGAGATCACCGCCGCCAGGTTGCCCTCCGTCGCCGAGAGCGCGAAGTTGCTCCCGTCCACGTTCGCCATCTTCTCGCTGTCGGTCTCCAGGTCGAAGTGGATGAGGGCCACGTCGTAGTGGGCGCCCATCTTCTGCCACGGCTCCTCGCGGATCACATCGATGAACCGCTCGCCGCGGATCCGCCCGGTGGTCGGGTCGATGCTCTCGGTCACGTACCAGCGCGTCGACCAGTAGGGGCTGCCGGCCTCGACGCCCGGGATGTGCCAGGTGCCGAACGGCCGCATCTCCGGCCGGCCCAGGTCGAACCCCTGGTCCGCCGCGATCCGCAGCGCCGCCTCAAACGCCGCCGCGATTCCCTCCAGCGCCGTCCGCGCCTCTTCCAGCCCGACGTTGCGGGTCCATTGCACCGAGATCGATTTCAAATGCCTATCGCCTCACGGGTCGCCATGGCGGCATTCCTCCGACCCGGCTAACCGGATCGCGGCGGGCCGGCCCACTCGCGCAGCAGCCGGGTGATCAGCCGCACCCCGACGCCGGTGCCCCCGGGGCCGATGTGCGACTTCTCGGTGACGTCCCAAGCGGTCCCCGCGATGTCCAGGTGGCACCAGGGTACGTCGCCGGCGAAATGCTTCAGGAACATTCCCCCGCTAATGGTACCCGCCGGGCGCCCGCCGGTGTTGTTGATGTCGGCCGTCTTGCCCTTGATCCCGGCCTCGTACTCCTCCCACAGCGGCAGTTCCCAGACCCGCTCGCCGGTGAAGTCGCCGGCCGCGCTGATCCGCCCGTTCAGGTCCGCGTTGGTGCCCATCATCCCGGTCGCGTGGTGGCCCAGCGCGATGATCACCGCCCCGGTCAGCGTGGCCATGTCGATGATGGCGTCCGGGGCGAACTCCTGCGCGTAGCAGAGCGCATCCGCCAGTACGAGCCGCCCCTCGGCGTCGGTGTTATCGACCTCGATCGTCTTGCCGTTCATCGCCGTCAGCACGTCGCCGGGTTTCACCGCCCGTCCGTCGGGCATATTCTCCACCGCCGCCACGATCCCCACCACCCTGAGCGGCAGCTTCAGGCCGGCCGCCGCCTGGATGATCCCGATCGTCGCCGCCGCGCCCGACATGTCGAACTTCATATCCGCCATGTTCAGCCCCGGCTTCAGCGAGATACCGCCCGTGTCGAAGGTGACCCCTTTGCCGCAGATCGCCACCGTCCCCTGCGACTCGCCCGCCGGCTGGTAGTCCATCACCACCAGCCGCGCCTCCTCGACGCTGCCCTGCGCCACCCCCAGCAGCGCCCCCATCTTCAACTCCGCCATCTCGTCCGGCCCCAGCGTCCGCGCCTCCACCCCGGCCCGCGCGCACATCGCCAGCGCCTGGTCGGAAAGCGCCTCCGGCGGCAGATGCCCGCCCGGCGCGTTCTGCAGATCGCGGGCCAGCGCCACCGCGTCCGCGATCGCCGCCCCGGCCGCCGCCGCCGTTTCAATCGGCTCCACCGCGTCGCCCTGGGCCACCACCAGCGTCAGCGCTTCGATATTGACCGTCTTCTCCACCATCTCGCCGAACGTCTTGAAGCGGTCGTAGCGATAGAGCGCCAATTTCGAGCCGATCACCATCGCCTCCGCGATCTCGCCCGCATCACGCCCCGCCGCCGCCATCGGGGCGGCCGTCGCCACCCGCTTCGCCCCCAGCCCGTCCGCCGCCTTCACCGCCGTCGCCATGGCTTCGGTGGCCCGCGCCGGGTTCATCCCGTCGGGCTTGCCCAGCCCCACCACCACCACCCGGTCCGCCGAAATCGCCTCGCCGGGATACAGCGTCAGCAGCGCGTTGAACTCGCCGCCGAAGTCGTTCAGCGCGCGCAGCCGGGCGATCACGCCGCCCAGCGCGCCGTCCAGCGCCGCCAGCGCCGGGTTGTCGGGCGCGGCCTCGAACAGGCCGATGATGAGCGTGTCGGCGGCGAATCGCGGGAAGTCGCCCGCGCTGACATGAATATCCAAATTGGCGCTCCGGGGGCTGTGACGAATAGGGCCGGCGAGGCCGCCGATTATATCCACTCCCCGGGGAGGCCCCCACCTCGAAGGCGGCCCACTTACCCCTCGATTGCCGCCTGCAGCGCCGGGATCACCGCGTCGGTGATCGCGTCCAGGTCGTAGCCCGGGTCCCAGCCCCAATCCGCCCGCGACGCCGAGTCGTCGTAGCGATCCGGCCAGCTCGCCACGATCGGGTCCAGCACCGGGTCCGGCTTGTAGGTGAACTCTGTTTCCGGCAAAACCCGCCGGATCGACGCCGCGAACTCCGCTGCCGACGGCGCGATCCCGCTCAGCGTGTAGACCCGCCGGCTGAGGTTCTGAGCCGGCGCGTCGTGGAGACCGATCAGCGCCCCCACCGCGTCCTCGATGTAGATGATCGGCGCGCGGGTCTCCGGTTCCAGGTAGAACTCGTAGGCGCCCTTTTGCACCGCGTCCAGGTACACCTGCGAGCAGTAGCCGCTGGCGCCGCCGGTCGAGCCGAACGGCGCCACCGTCGCCACCAGCCGCAGCCCGCGGAAGTCCACCCCGAAGCGGTGGTGGTAGTAGACCCCCAGCCGCTCGCCGGCCACCTTGGTCGCCCCGTACAGACTCTCCGGCCATTGCGGCGCGTCCACCGGCACCGGGTCCTCGGTCATGTGCCCGTAGCTCGCCACCGTACTGGTAAAGATCACCCGCCCCACCGCGTGTTCGCGGGCCGCCTCCAGCACGTTGCGGGTGCCGATCATGTTCACCTGCCAGGCAACGTCCGGATTCTCCTCGGCGTCCGACGACATCAGCGCCGCCAGGTGGAAGATCGAATCGAACCCACCCTCGGCCACGATCGCGGATACCCGGTCGCCGTCGGCGATGTCGGCCACCGCCAACCGGCACTGCTCAAACTCGGGAGTGCGCACCCGCGGGTCGGCGCTGCGGTCCAGCAGGGTCACCTCGTCGCCGCGCCGCACCAGCGGCGCCGCCAGCCGCGAGCCGAGACTGCCGTTGCCGCCGGTGATCAAGATCTTCACGCGATTCCCCATTTCATTCTCGTCTCAGGTTCCCAGCGATCGCGTCAGGTGGCCGTAGCGTTCGCGAATCTCCCGGCGCAGGTCGGGCGGCAACGGCCCCGCCGCCACCGCCGCCAGGTTCTCCCGCAGGTGATCCACCTTCGACGTGCCGGTCAGCACCGTCCCCACCACGTCCGGCTCCAGCGCGAAACGGTACCCGGCCTCCGGCACCGAACCGGCTCCGTCGCGCGCGATCCAGCCCAGCGGGTCGCCGGCATCCACTGTGTCCGCCTCCAGCAGGCCGGTCTCCACCAGTTCCGCGAAGATCTCCCCACGCCGCGCCGGGTCGCTCATCGCCCGTCGCACCGCGAACATCACGATCACCCCCACATCATTCTCCCGGCAGACCGCGAACAGCCCGTCCTCGGCGGAGGAGTTCAGCAGGTTGTAGCCCACCATTGCCGTGTCGAACGGCCCGTTCGGCAGGCACTTCAGCAGCGCCTCGTGAGGACCGTCGACCTCCCACAGTTCGCTGACGCCGATCGCGCGGATGCGTCCCGCCCGCCGCTGCCGCTCCAGTTCGGGAATCAACTCGCTCAGCACCGGCTCCACGTCGCCCGCCTCCAGCCCGTGCACCTGGTACAGGTCCAGGTGGTCCGTCCCGAGCCGCTCCAGGCTGCGCTCCAGGCGTTCCGCCAGTTCCGTTGCGGTGATGATCTTGCCGTCACCGCGGCGGTTCTTGTAGCTCACCTTGCTGGCCAGGAAGTAACGGTCGCGCTCCACCCCGACCAGCGCTCTTCCCAGGATGACTTCGCTCTCGCCGTACACCTCGGCGGTGTCGAAGAAGTTGATCCCGGCTTCGATTCCGGCGGCGATCAGGCGGTTGATCCCCGGCTGGTCCACGTCCGTCTTCTGGCCCAACTGGCTCGGGCCCCCGCCCCCCTGCCCCAGCAGCGAGACCCGCATTTCCGTCCTGCCCAGGCGTCGATATTGCATGATCGGGGATTGTAACTGCTTGGAGCGGCCCTCGCCGGGCGTATAGGGTATCCAGCGAGTCGATGCGCCGGGATCCGGCCACAACCGCCGGACCGGGAGGGAAAGATGCCGGACGACCAGGGGCGAGTGCGCTGGGGGGTCATCTCCACCGCCAATATCGGAGTCGGCAAGGGCGTCATCGCCGCCGGCGAAGAGGCCGACCACGCCACGTTCACCGCCATCAGCAGCCGGAACGCTGGCAAGGCCGCCGCCGCCGCCGCGCAACTGGGCATCGAAAAGTCCTACGGCTCCTACCAGGAACTCCTCGACGACCCGGATATCGACGCCGTCTACAACCCCCTGCCCAACTCCCTGCACGCCGAGTGGACCATCAAGGCGGCGGAGGCCGGCAAGCACATCCTCTGTGAAAAGCCGCTGGCGGTGAGCGCCGCCGAGGCCCGCACGATGGTCGACGCCTGCGACGAGCACGGCGTCCTGCTGATGGAAGCCTTCATGTACCGCTTCGGCAATCGCAACCTGCGCGCCCGCGAGATCGTCAAAGACGGCGGCCTCGGCGAGGCCCGCCTGGTCCGGGTCGGCTTCAGCTTCCCCCTGCCGCGTAAGCCGGAAAACGTCCGCCTGCAAAAGGACCTCGCCGGCGGCGCCCTGGCCGACATCGGCAGCTACACCATCTCCATCGCCCGCTACCTCTTCGACGCCGAGCCGATGGCCGTCGACGCCCGCCTGGATATCGACCGCGAGTTCGAGGTCGACATCGGCGGCCTGATTACGCTCGACTTCCCGGGTCACCGCCGCGCCGCGCTCGATTTCAGCTTCGCCATGTCCCGCCGCCAGCGCTACGAGGTCGTCGGCACCGCCGGGACGCTGAGCGTCGAAGAGTGCTTCCTGCCGGTCAGCGATGTCCGCACGGTCGACGTCGAGCGTCGCGAGGGCACCGCTGGCGATCCCGGCCCGGAGCAGCGCGTCTCCGAGCCCTTCCCGCCGCTTAACACCTACACCGCCGAGTTTGAGGCGATGTCGAAGGCCGTCCTGACCAGCGCGACGCCGCCCTGGGGCGGTGAGGACGCGGTGAATCAAATGCGGGTCATGGACGCCGTCCGCGAATCCCACGCCAGCGGCCGGCGGGTAGGTTTGGAACCGCTACAGGAGGCTGACTGACATGGCGAACGGCGAAACCGTGAAATGGGGCGTCATCTCCACCGCCAACATCGGCATGCAACGGGTGATCCCGGCCATCCAGGCCGCCGCCGGCACCGAGGTCGTCGCCATCAGCAGCCGCGACGTCGAGCGCGCCGCCGCCGCCGCCGCCGAACTGGGCATCCCGCGCCATTACGGCAGCTACGAAGAGCTGCTCGCCGATCCCGACATCCAGGTCGTCTACAACCCGCTGCCCAACGGCATGCACCACGAGTGGGTGCTCCAGGCGGCCGCCGCCTGCAAGCACTCGCTGTGCGAGAAGCCGATGGCCGACGACGTCACCCAGGCCGTCGCCATGACCGCCGCCAGCGCCCGCGCCGGCGTCCTGCTGATGGAGGCCTTCATGTGGCGCTTCGGCAACCGCGCCGGGCGCGCCCGCGAGCTTGTCCGCGCCGGCGCCATCGGCGATCCCCGGCTGGTGCGCGCCTCGTTTTCCTTCCCGTTGCCGCGCGACCCGGCCAACGTCCGCTTCCGCAAGGAACTCAGCGGCGGCGCGCTCGAGGACGCCGGCGGCTACGCCGTCAGCGCCACCCGCTTCATGCTCGACGCCGAGCCGGTTTCCGTCGAGGCGACCATGCGCTGGGACGACGAGTTCGACGTCAACACCTCCGGCGTCGCCTCCCTGATCTACCCCGAAGGACGCACCGCCCTGGTCGACTTCAGCTTCGAGCAGGAGCGCCGCCAGCGACTTGAGATCGTCGGCACCGAAGGCTCGCGACATCGAGGACTTCATCCTGCCGGCCACCACCGACTCGACCATCCGCATCGCCCGCGGCGGCGAAGAAGAGTTCGAGACCTTCCCGCCGGTCAACACCTACACCCTGCAGGCCGAGGCCATGAACCGCGCCGTCACCGGCGGCGCACCGCTCCCTGGGACGGCGACGACGCCATTCGCCAGGTGCGCGTCCTCGATGCGATCCGCGAATCACACCACCGGGGCGGCCGGATCGAACTGGGGCCCCACCGGAGGGTTGCCGCCGATGGCTGAGTCAAACGGCAAGGTTAACTGGGGCGTGCTGTCCACTGCCCAGATCGGGCGCAACTGGGTGATTCCGGCCGGCCAGAAGGCCGCCAACACCAACTTCCTGGCCATCGCCAGCCGCGACCGGTCGCGCGCCGAGGCGGCCGCCGAAGAACTGGGCATCGCGCGCGCCTACGGCTCCTACGAGGAACTGCTGGCCGACGACGACATCCAGGTCGTCTACAACCCGCTGCCGCTTTCGCTGCACGCGCCCTGGACCGTCAAGGCCGCCGAGGCCGGCAAGCACATCCTCTGCGAGAAGCCGATCGCCGTCGACGCGGTCGAGGCGCAGGCGGTCGTGGATCGCTGCCGCGAACTCGGCGTCGTCCTCATGGAGGCCTTCCAGTACCACTTCGCCGAGCGCAACCGGCGCGCCCGCAAGATCGTCGAATCCGGCAAATTGGGCGCGCCGCGCCTGGTCAAGGCGTCCTTCAACGTCATGGCCCCGCGCGACGCCGCCAACATCCGCAACCAGCCCGAACTGGCCGGCGGCGGGCTCGCCGACATCGGCAGCTACTGCGTCGGCGTCGCCCGCTTTATCTACGACGAAGAGCCGCTGCGGGTGCTGGCCACGCTGCGTTTCGACGAGGAATACGGCGTGGACTTCACCGGGTTCATCCTGATGGAGTTCGCCGGCGGCAAGTTCGCCCAGCTCGACTACAGCAAAGAGATCCACGGGCGGCCGATCCTCGAGGTGCTCGGCAGCGCGGGGCGCATGGTCATCAACGACTTCCACCTGCCCTCGCTCAAGGAATCCAAGATCCGCATCTTCGACGCCAACGGCTTCTCGCAGACCCTGTTCCCGCCCTTCGACTCCTACATGCTCGAGGTCGAGGCGATGTCCGACGCGGTGCTCTACGGCGCGCCGTTGAAGTGGCCGCCCGAGGAGGCGGTCGCCAACATCCGGGCCATGGACGCGATCAGGCTTTCCTCGGCCGAGGACCGCTGGGTCGAGCTGGCCGAGCTGGCCGAGCTGGGCGGCTAGCTCCGGCGTCTAGCGCCGGCGTCCGCCGCCGCTGCGCCCGCCGCCGCGCCCGCCGCGACCGCCGCGGCCGCCCCGGTCGGAGCCGACGCCACCGCCGGCGCCGCCGCTGAGCGATTCACCGGGCAGCATCGTGCCGCCGGACGAAGTTTGCCCGCCGGAGCCGTTGGCGCGGTCCGCCACCGGGTCGCGCCGTTCGCCCTCGGGTCGTATCTCATCCCAGTAGCGCCGCACGATCGAGTCGCCGATCATGTGTTCGATGCGCCCCAGGGTCACCAGGTCGCTGCCGGTCACCATCGTCGTCGACTGGCCCTGGCGCCCCATCCGCCCGGTCCGGCCCACCCGATGGGTGAACATCTCCGGGTCTTCCGGCGGGTCAAAATTGATCACCCGGGCGATCGACAGGATGTCCAGCCCGCGGGCCGCCACGTTGGTCGCCAGCAATATCTGGCCTTCCCGGCTGTTGCGGAACCACTCCATCGCGCGGTCGCGCTGCGACTGGTTCATGTCGCCCTGCAGCGAGCGCACCTGGTAGCCGGCCCCATCCAGCTGCCGGCGCAGGCGCTCCACGCCGTGCTTGGTGCGTCCGAACACCAGCGTGGTGCCGGTCGAGGGCTGATCCAGGATCCAGCACAGCGCGCGGAACTTCTCGATCGCCGGCACCACCAGGATCTCGTGATCGATATCCGGCGTAGTCAGCTCGTCGCCGCCGTGCTCCAACCGGATCGGGTCGTGCAGGTACTTCTTCAATATGTTCTCAAGCCAGTCCGGCACCGTCGCCGAGAACAGCGCCACCTGGCGGTTTTCCGGCAGGCGGCCCATCAGCAGGTCGATATCCGGACCGAAGCCGTCGTCCAGCATGCGGTCGCCCTCATCAAGGACGAAGAAGTGGATGTCGCCCAGGCGCAGGTCGCCCTGGTCGATCAGGTCGATGATCCGCCCGGGCGTTCCGATCACGATCTGCGCCCCGGCGTCCAGGGCCTGGCGCTGCGGGCCATACGAGGTCCCGCCGTGGATCAGCACGTTGTCAATGCCGGTGTCGCGGGCGGCCATCTCGGCCACCGAGCGGATCTGTTGGGCCAGTTCGCGGGTCGGCGCCAGGATCAGCGCCTGCGGCCGTCGCAGGCCGGGATCGATTGACTCGATGACCGGGAGCAGGAAGGCGATTGTCTTGCCCGAGCCGGTCGGCGCCTGGGCCAGCAGGTCGCGGCCGTCGAGCAGGGGCGGGATTGCGAGTTCCTGGATCGGGGCGGGGTTGATGATGTCCTCGTCGGCGAGGTTCTCGATGATGTCGGATTGCACGCCCAGGGCGCCGAAGTCGTTGTCCAAATTGTTCCTGTTATCCAGGGGCTGCCCGGTACCGGCAAAAGCGCGGAACGTGTACTCATCGCCAGGGGCTCGGATGTGGCGGCCTGGTGGTTCTTGGGCCCTGGCGTGAAAGCTGCCCGTATCGGGTGGCTTCCCCTACTGGTCTCTGCCGCCGCGCCAACCGTAGCAGCCCCGGCCGGATGCCCACAAGCTATTAGCGGGCCGCCCCGCCATCCCACGCCCCGGATGCGTGCTACCGTGCGGCCACCATCGGCCCGACCGGGCCCGCGAAAACTGGAGCGATCGGCATGGCCGGAACCATCCTGAAACTGGACGAAATCGAAGTCTTCGACCGCGGCAGCGGCATCAAGAGCATCCCCCTGGTCGGCGGCGGACTCGGCGCGCAGGGCATCGCCACCGGCATGACCGTCTTCCCGCCCGGCGGCGGCATCGTCGAGCACTGGCACAACGTCGAGGAATCGGTCACCGTCCTGGCCGGCTCCGGGATGGCCGAGATGGATGGCCAACAGACCCCGGTCGCGCAGTACGACGCCACCTACATCCCCGCCGGCGTGCCGCACCGCTTCATCAACACCGGCGACTCCGAAATGCGCATCCTCTGGGTCTACGGCGGCACCGAGGTCACCCGCACGGTCGCCGCCACCGGCGAGACCTTCAAGCACCTGTCCGCCGAAGACACCACCGGCACCGGCGGCTAGCCGCCGGCAGCAGCGGTGAAGCCGTTTGACGCGGCGTTGCCGCCTGCTGATAATGACCCCGGCCAGAACGGGGACGGCCATCCACCAGGCAGGTAGCTTTTGAAGATCACGTCGGTCCGCGCCCGCACGCTGGGGAATCCGCTGCATACCCCGATTTCGTACGAGCCGCCGGCGACGGCGATGCTGGGCGCCCCGGGCCCTTTTGGCAGCGGCGTGACGATTCAGGCGGAGCCGGCGGCGCTGACGGTAGTGGAGATCGAGACCGACGCCGGGCTGACCGGAATCGGCACCGTCGGCGGACGCAACATCGGCGCCACCGCCATCATCGAGGGCCACCTGAGCCAGTTGCTGATCGGCGAAGACGCCACCCGCATCGAATGGCTCTGGAATCTGATGTACAAGTCCACCCACCAGTACGGCATGCGCGGCGCGGTCATCATGGCCATGTCCGGCATCGACATCGCCCTCTGGGACCTGGCCGGCAAGCGCGCCGGGCTGCCGGTCTACGACCTCATCGGCGGCAAGACCAGGGAGACAATCCCGCTCTACTTGAGCACGCTGAACACTGCCGCCGGGCTGGAGAAGATGCTGGCCGCCGCCACCGCCGCCGTCGACGAGGGCTTCACCGCCCTCAAGTACTTCTTCAAGCACGGCCCGAATCACGGCCCCGCCGGGATGCGTGAGGAACTCGAAAACGTCCGCGAACTCCGCAACGCCATCGGCCCCGACATCCAGCTCATGCTCGACGCCCACTTCAAGTGGGACCTGCCTTACGCCATGCGGATGATGGACCGGCTGGTGGAGTTCGACATCGAGTGGCTCGAGGAGCCGATCCCTTCCGACGACCTGGCCGGGCACGAGCGCCTCGCCAACATGAACGCCATCGCGCTGGCCGCCGGCGAGCATTCGCGAACCCGGTTCGACTACCTGGATCTCCTCAACGCCGGGGTCTACTACCTGCAGCCCGACATGAACCGCGTCGGCGGCTTCAGCGAGATGCTCAAGATCTGCGGCCTGGCCGCCAGCCACAGCCGCGCCGTCTGCCCCCACCAGGGCTGGCTGCACTCCTATCACCTGATCGCCGCCATGAGTTGCTGCCCCATCGGCGAGTTCTTCCCGCGCCGCGACCCGATTCCCGGCAACTCCCTGATCTGGGAAGTCCTCGACGGCGAGCCGCAGGCGGTGGACGGCGTCATCGACGTCCCCGACGGCCCCGGCTTCGGCTGGACCATCAACGAAGCCAACATGATCCGCTACGCGATCTAGCCATCCCAGGCCCATCCACGATGGCTGTTTTCTGAACGATTGCCGGCCGTGACAGACGGCTTTCTTTCTGAATGATCACCGCTGGTAGCCAGTTCGCAACTCTCACTGGTGGCCCGGCCTGCGTGCAGGCCGGGATCTGCGTGAGGGCCGGCGTGCGATTCGGCGAGATTTTCCGCGCCCTCCT
>CAYYTN010000020.1:0-16266 GCA_964474495.1 uncultured Chloroflexota bacterium | reverse complement strand
AGATCACCGGCAACCGCACCCGGGTGCGAGTGGTCAAGAACAAAGTCGCCGCTCCATTCCGCGTCTGCGAATTCGACCTCATGTACAACGAGGGCATCTCCCACGAGGGTGGCCTGCTCGACCTCGGGCTGGAGGCGGAGTTGCTGAGCCGCAGCGGCGCCCACCTGTCCTACGGAGACATCCGCCTGGGCATGGGGCGTGAAGCCGCTAAGCAATTCCTCCGCGAGAATCCCGACATCTCCGGCAAGCTTGAGGACGAGATTCGCAACCCGCCCGGAGAAGAAGAGGCCGTGAACGGTGAGGCCGACAAGGACGCCGAGAAGGCGGCCGACGAGAAGTGATCGCAACCGGACCGGGCGGCGCCGTTCGGTGACCTCCGTGCCGGGACGGTTCCAGCTTGGCTGAAGGTCCCGTACTGGCGGCCGTCGACGGCGGTCGCAATGACGCCCGCGTGCTCGAAATCGCCGCCGGGGAAGCCCGGCGCGGCGACTGCGAACTGGTCACTCTGCATGCCCTGGTGATCGGCTGGGAGCGCGCCCTCGAAGACGCCGACGAAGAATCGATCCTGGAAGACCAGCGCATCATGGAGCGGGTCGAGAAGCTCCTGGCGAAGCGGCCCCACGGCCAATACCGCCGCCTGGCGATTCAATCGCGATCCGCCGGCGGCGCCATCGTCGAGACCGCCCGCAACCTTGATGCCCGCCTCATCGTGATGGGTTGCCCGCGGCTCCTCGGCGACGAAATCGTGAATCTCGGGCTCACCGCCTCATTCGTGCTTGGCAACGCCGACTGCCCGGTTCTGCTGTGGAGAAATCCGACCTGATTCCGGTCCGGCCCGCTGGCCGGCTCGCCGGCGCCTGCTCCTTCAATCGCGCCCTCGCCCCGGCAGCGCCGCGCCGCCTGCGATAATCTCACTCCGTTCTCCCGCATGCCGCACGGCCGGGAAACCTGCGACCGAAGCGATCACTCATCCCCGGGGGCTGACTGGCCATGGCAACGTCTTCGCATCTGAGCCTGTACAAATCCGAAGCCGTCGGCGCCCGCGGCATGCTGGCCACCAAGCACCCGCTCGCCAGCGCCGCCGGCGTGGCGATGCTGGAGGCCGGCGGCAACGCCGTCGACGCCGCGGTGGCCGCCTGCCTGGCCGTGGGCGTTGTCGAACCGGGCATGAGCGGAATCGGCGGTGGCGGCTACATGATGGTCGCGATCAGAAACCGGGTGGACGCCGTGGCCTTTCAGATGCAGGCGCCCGCGTCGGCAACGCCCGATATGTTCACCCTCAGCGGCGAGCCGACCACCGGAGTCTTCGAGTGGGCCGGCGTAGTCGACAACGAGAACCTGCTGGGCCCGCGCTCGATCGCTATCCCGGGCGCCGTCGCCGGCCTCTCGCTCGCCCTCAAGCGCTTCGGCACCATGCCCTGGAGCGAGGTCATCCAGCCCGCTATCCACCTCGCCCGGGACGGATTCGAAATCGGCTGGTACGACCTGCACGCAATCGGCGGTGAGATACCCCGTATCTTGCCCAATGCCGAGGCGACCCGGATCTTCCTGCGCGACGGCGGTCCGCCGGCCGGCGACGGGATGTCGCCCCACGTGTTTCGGCAGCCAGATCTGGCCTCGACCCTCGAACGCCTGGCCGAAGCCGGGCCGCGCGATTTCTACGAAGGCGACGTGGCCCGCGAGATCGCGGCCGGGCTACGCGAACTCGGCGGAATTCTCACCCTCGACGATCTGACCGGGTACCGGGCCGACGTCGTTCCCCCCTTGCGGTCCGCGTATCGCGGGGTGTCGGTATGCGTGCCGCCATTCGCCTGCGCCGGGCCGACGTCAATCGCCACGCTCAACACCTACCGACATTTCGAGCCGGCCGCCCTCGGGCACGAGTCGTCCGAGCGCCTGCACGCCTACATCTGCGCTTCCCGCCTCGCTCGCGCCGATCGCATGGCCTATTTCGCCGATCCCGAGAAGGTCGAGGTCCCCTGGGAGGGGATGGTGTCGTCTGGCTACGCCCTGGAGAGAGCTTCGTTGATCGGACCCGACACGATCCCCGATTTCGCCCCCGGCGACCCCTGGGACTACCAGTCCGGCGACAGCGCCGCGCGCTCCGGTGGCCAGCACGGACCCGAGGGCAGCACCACTCATCTCTGCGCCGCCGACGCCGACGGCAACATGGTCTCCCTCACCAACACCGTCATGGCCGGGTTCGGTTCCGGGGTCGTCCCCCGGGGGACCGGCGTCGTCATGAACAACGGAATGATGTGGTTCAACCCAGTCCCCGGGCTTCCCAACTCGGTATCACCACTGGCCAAAGGACTCAACAACATGACCCCGGCCGTCGTTCTCGACGGCGACCGGCCCCTAATGGCCGTCGGCGCCACCGGTGGGCGCCGCATCACCAACGCCGTCACCCAGATCATCAGCAACGTGGTCGATCACGATATGGGCATCCAGGCCGCCATCGCCGCCCCCCGCGTGGATTGCAGCACCGACACCACCGATATCGACGATCGATATCCATCGTCGGTGGTTCGCGCCCTCCAGAACCGCGGGCACCGGGTGAACCCCCTACGCCAGTCCTTCCGGGCCGGCTTCGGAACCTTTGCCAGCCCGACCGGCATCCTCCGCGCCGACGGCGAGTTCCGTGGCGGAGTCGATCCTTTCCACGGGGCCGAAGCTCGCGGCGTCTAGCGGCGCCTCTGTCGCAAACCTCACGCTCAAACGGCTCCCGACAGCATAGATTTCAGGCAACAACCAGCGGCGGATACATTGCCCGCCCGTTTTCTTGCCGAGGAATCTCATGGCCCCGAACCACTTCTCCTCCGGACGTCGCCGACTGCTGCTGACCGTCGGAGCGGGCGCTCTGCTGACTCCCATCGCCGCCTGCGGCGGCAGCCGTGGCGTCGCCGCCGATAACGCCGGCCCCACGGCCACCGCCGCCCCTGTTCAGGCCCCGCCGACCTCCCCACCGGTATCCACCGCCGCCCCCGCCGCCCCCGCTCCCACCGCCGTCGCGACCGCCGCGCCCGCGCGCAGTTCGGTTCAACTGGTCCCTTTAACCGCCGCCGAGGATTCAAAAGTGCAGCAATGGCAGCGCCAGGGCTGGCAAACCAACTTCTCCATCAAAAGCGTCGACCTGCGCGAGATACGCCAGGCCGCCGCCGCCCGCGACATCATTCCCCCGATCGACAACCCGGTGCACATCTCGCAAGCCGAAGGTGACGAATTCCTCGACGACCGCGAGCCCGTCGCCGTCCTCGAACACGGTGGCGAGAGCCGCGCCTACCCGCTGCAAATCCTCACCTGGCACGAGATTGTCAACGACACCGTCGGTGGCGTGCCGATCATCGCCACCTACTGCCCCCTCTGCAACACCGCTGTGGGCTTTCGCCGGATCGTCAATGACCAGACCCTGCGCTTCGGCGTCAGCGCCAACCTGCGCGGCAGCAACATGGTCATGTGGGACGATCTGACCGAGTCGTTCTGGCAGCAATCCACCGGCGAAGCCATCGTCGGCGATCTCACCGGGACCCACCTGGATTTTCTGCCGCTGTCCATCGCCTCCTGGTCCGCCTACAAGGAATCGTTTCCCGAAGGTGTCGTCCTCAGTCGGGAGACCGGCCACAGCCGCGACTACGGCATCAACCCCTACGGCGGCTACGACAGCTCCAGCCGGCCCTTCCTGTTCGACGGTCCGTTCGACCCGCGCTTGCGACCCATGGAGCGCGTCGTCGCCCTGAACCTGGGCGGCGAGCGCGTCGCCTATTCCTACCTGCAGCTCGAAGTCATGCCCGTGATCCACGATTCCGTCGGCGGCCAGCCGCTGGTGGTCTTCTGGAGCCCGGGCACCCTCTCCGTGCTTGACTCCTCCAGCATCGCCAGCTCGGCGGATGTCGGCGCCGCCGGGGTCTTCGTGCCTGAATTGGACGGCCGATCGTTGTCCTTCGCCGCCGAAGGCGGCGTAATTCGCGACGCCGGAACCGGCAGCATCTGGAACACGCTCGGCCTGGCTACCGAAGGGCCGCTCGCCGGTTCGCGCCTGCAGCCCCTGGTGCACGGCAACGATCTCTGGTTTGCCTGGGCCGGGCTCTGGCCCGACACCCGGGTCTACGGCGAAGAAGCGCCCTAACTGCCCCCGTGCAGACCGGCCCGTTCCGCGTGCCGCTCGAAGCCGAGTTCAATCAGGCGATCCAGCAGCTGCGGATAGGGCAGCCCCGACGCTTCCCACAGCTTCGGGTACATGCTGATCTGGGTGAACCCCGGCATGGTGTTGGCTTCGATGATGAAGATCGCGTCGTCCGATCGCCGCACCAGGAAGTCCACCCGCGCCAGTCCGGCGCAGTCCAACGCCTTGAACGCCCGAATCGCCATGGCGCGGATTGAATCCGAAACCGCCCCCGGCAGGTCCGCCGGCGCCTCCGTCGAAGACGCCGCGTCCTCGTACTTCGACGCGTAGTCATAGAACTCGCCGGCCGCGAACACCTCTCCGCAGACTGAGACCTCCGGTTCGTCATTGCCCAGCACCGCACACTCGATCTCGCGAGCGTCCTCGATTGCCTCCTCCACGATGATTCGCCGGTCGAACCCCGCCGCCAGGTCCATCGCCGGCGCGATTCCCTCGCGCTCGTGGACCTTCGTGATGCCGACGCTCGAGCCCAGGTTCGCCGGCTTCACAAACAGCGGCAGTCCCGGCGCCGCCGCCAGTTCCGTCACCAGCGCCTCCCGCTCGGCGCGCCATTCCCGCCCGGTCACCAGTCGGTGCCTGGCCATCGGCAGACCTGCCTCGGCGAACACCGCCTTCATGACCCCCTTGTCCATCGCCGCCGCCGAACCAAGCACGCCCGAGCCCACGTAGGGGATGTCCGCCATTTCGAGCAAGCCCTGGATCGTGCCGTCCTCACCGTACGGACCGTGCAGAATCGGCATCACGATGTCGATCGCCCCGCCGGTTTCGCCGATCGAGTGCCCGCTGATGGAGAGCATCGCGTTCCCCGTCGATGGCGCCACCATGTCGGTCCCCGGCTCCGTCCCGCCACCGGTGCCGGCCAGCCGGCCCAGCGGATCGCCGCTGAGCAGCCAGGTCCCGTCGCGGCCGATACCGATCGGCACCACCTCGTACTTCGCCGGGTCCAGCGCCGCCATCACCGACTTCGCCGACTCCAGCGAAACCTCGTGCTCGCCCGACCGGCCGCCCAGCACAACCCCGACCCTGATCCTGCTCAACGATTCAGCCCCAGGCTCGTACTCGTGTAGAGCGGGCGCAGTTCCAGTCCAAGCTCGGCAAAGCTATCGGCCCCGCCTTCCTCCCGGTCTAGCACGCAGAGGCACAGATCCAGCTTCACGCCGAAATCCAGCAGCAGCCGCGCCGAGTTCAGCGCCTGCGTCCCCGTCGTCACCACGTCCTCCACCAGGACCACCTGCTGCCCCGAGGCGATCTTGCCCTCGAAATGGCGACCCGTGCCGTAGGATTTCGCCTCTTTGCGCACAATGATGAAAGGCGTGCCCGATTCCAGGCCCATGGCGGTAACCAGCGGGATCGCCCCGATCTCCGGCCCGGCCAGCAGGTCGGTCCCCCCCGGGAGCATTCGCAGCAGTTGCCCGGCCACATCCCGCAGCAGGTCCGGCTGCGTCTCAAACAGGTACTTGTCGAAGTAGTAATTGCTGCGCCGTCCCGAACTGAGCAAGAAATCACCCTTCAAGAGCGATGTCTCCACCAGGCGCTCCCCCAGTCCATCGGCGTCCGCGGGTCCCAGAACCATGTCCGCTCCGTCGCGAGAATCTGCTCCGGGCACGATGTTAGCAACCCGTCGGGTCCGGGCCGAACGGCCGCCCTTTGGTGGCGCCCCGCGCCGCAGCTAAGATGGCGCTGCTCGTCCGATTCTCACCACCAGGCACAGGAGCGCAATTGTGAAGATTCCCGAGATTTCCACCGTTGGCGTTCTGGGCGCCGGGTTGATGGGGCACGGTCTGGCGCTGGAGTTCGCCCGCGCCGGCTACGAAGTCGCCATCTACGACACCATCGCGGCCATGCGGGAAAGCGCTCCCGAGCGCCTGCGCGGCGCCTACAAGACCATGTCCGACATGGGCATGGCCGAGGCCGCCGCGGCCGACGAAACCCTCGGGCGTATCAAAGTGGTCGACTCCATGGAGGCGCTCGGCGCCGCAGCCGAATACGTCCTCGAAGCGATCACCGAAGATCTCGCGATCAAGCAGGCTGCCTTTGCCGAGCTCGACCGCGTCTGCGGCCCCGACGTCATCCTGGCCAGCAACACCTCCGCCCTCAGCCCCACGGCGCTGGCGTCGGCCACCAACCGCCCTGCCAAGGTGGTCGTCACCCACTTCTTCATCCCGCCCTATTTGCTGCCCCTGGTTGAGGTCGTACCCGGGGACGGCACCGACCCGGCCACCGTCGATCTCGCCGCCCGGATCTGCGAATCAATCGGCAAGACCGCCATCCGCCTGGGCCGCGAGGTGCAGGGCTTCGTGGTCAATCGCCTGCAGTTCGCCATGTTCCGCGAGGCCCTGTCGTTGGTACAGAGCGGGGTCGTCTCGGCCGACGACGTGGACAAGGCCACCACCATGAGTTGGGGCAACCGGCTCGGCGTCTTCGGCCCCTTCAAGATCGCCGATATCGCCGGTCTCGACACCTACCAGTTCGTTTCCAACACCGTCTTCCCCACTCTGGACAACTCCACCGATGTCGCGGGCTGGTTCCAGGAGATGGTCGCGGACGGCAAACTCGGCGCCAAGAGCGGCGCGGGGGTTTACCCGTGGCCCGAAGGCGCCCTCGACGATGCCCGCGCCCGAATTGCCCGCCATGCCCTCTTCGTCTTCGGCGGCGGGATGGACGACTAGCCGATCCCGAGCCCGCGATCCAACATCATCGCGCCGAACACCAGCGCCAGGTAGAACATCGAGTAGACGAAGATCACCCGGGCGTTGGCGATAGTCAGGTTCCGCAGGAGGCGTAGCTCCAACGCGATCAGGATTCCGCCCAGCACCGTCGCCGCCGCTGCATAGACCCACCCCAACGACGCCACCGGGATCAACCACAGGGTCACCGGGATCAGCGCCAGCGTGTAGCCCAGGATCTGCCGCGCCGCCGCCCGTTGCCCCTGCACCACCGGCAACATCGGCACCCCCGCGTGCTCATAGTCCTCGCGCAGGACCAGCGCCAGCGCCCAGAAATGCGGCGGCGTCCAGAGGAAAACGATCGCGAACAGCAGGACCGACGTGAAACTCAACTCATTCGTCACCGCCGCCCACCCGATCAGCGCCGGCGCCGCCCCCGCCACCCCGCCGATCACGATGTTCTGCGCCGTACGGAGTTTCAGTAGTCGCGAGTAGACCAGCACGTAAAACCCTACCGCCCCCAGGGTCAGCAGGGCGGACATAGCGTTGACTGCCAGCAGCATGAGCGCGAACGCCGCCGCCGCCAGCAGGACGCCAAAGATCAACGCCGTCCGCGGCAGCAGCCGCCGCGCGGCCAGCGGCCGTCGCCGGGTCCGTTCCATCTTGCGGTCGATGTCCCGGTCGATGAAGGCGTTCAGCGCCTGGGCGCCGGCCACCGCCAGCGTTCCGCCCACCAGGGTCACTGCAATGATCGTCCAGGGCCGCGGCGCGCTCGTCGCCAGCCACATCGCCGCCAGCGCCACCACCAGCAGCAGCGGTATCACCCGCGGCTTCGTCAGTCCCAGCAGATCGCGCGCCGTCGCCATCACCGGGACGGCACCTTCGTTTCCGCCGCCGGCAGAATGCCCAGGCCGATCACCGCCGCGATCACCAGGTGCGTCCAGATGATCGCCGCCACTCCCAGGTGCGCCACCGCCACCGCGATTGGGATGAGAAACAGCGGATTCAGCGCCCCCAGGCCGATCTGCAAGATCATCCAGATTGCCGCCAGGCCGGCGTGGGTCCGCAGCGCTGGAGCCTCGTGGCTTCGCCAGCGCCAGCCCAGCATGAGCACCAACACCGCCGTCGAGATCGTCAAGAGCCGGTGCGCGTAGATGATCCACACCTTCCAGTCGCCCGTCGGGATCAGCTGGCCATTGCACAGGGGCCACCCCTGGCAGCCCATCGCCGCGCCGCCCCCGCCCGCGAACGCGCCCACCAGCAGCAGCGCGCCCAGGCTCACCAGCGTCGCCACCAGCAGCCGCCGCTCGCCCGCAGTAGCCGTCCAGGAGCCTGCGACAAACGGCTGGATTCGGCTACGCGCCGCCAGGCCGATCACGATGATCGTCGCCAGAAAGGTCAGCGCCAGCGCCAGGTGCCCCATGATCAGGAACGGTTGTAGCTCGATCAGCACCACCGCCGCCCCCAGCAGTACCTGGCCCACGATCAGGAACCCGGAGACGATCGCCGCCCGCAGGATGAAACTCGACTCCCGCCGATACCGGATGGCCAGCAACCCGACCGCCAGCGCCAGCAGCGACACGATCAGTCCCACCACCCGGTGCGAAAACTCGATCAGTGTCCCTTCTTTGTCCAGCGGTGGTCCGATCTGCCCGTGGCAAAGCGGCCAATCCGGGCACGCCAGGCCCGCACCGCTCTGCCGCACGTAGCCCCCGAGGGTGATCAAGATCAGCGTCACCACGATCGTCGCCAGCGCCATCACATAGACGCGCCGCATGGATTCACTGGAGCCGGTTCGCTGCATTGAGTCCTTCGTCAGTCGTATTTTCGGGTGGGGCGTCCGCGCCGGCGCCGGTCCAATCTTCTCCGGGTTGGCCCGCCGGGACGCCGATTCCCCGAGCGCCAAGCCAACAAGGATACAGTTCCGCCGGGCGCGCTTCTACCGCAATCGCCCGGCCGGGTCGGCCCGGTTTCCCTAGATCTGGTATGCGGCTTCCCCGCCGCCGTACCCCTCGCAGAGGTCCGCCAGCGACGTATTCACCAGCAGCTCCGTCGCCGCGGTCTCGGCGGGGCCGATGCCATCACACTTGTCCAGTCGCTGCGGTAGCGTGCAGCTCGACCGTTCCACTCCATAGATGCAGCGTTCCGACGGTGGCTCAGCGCCCAGGATCTGCAGCACCCGATCCATCGTCAGCGAAGCCGGCGCCCGGGTCAGCCGATAGCCGCCGCTTGCGCCGCGCCGGCCGGTGACCACCCCCGCCTGCACTAGCGCCGCGAGAATCTGCCCCAGGAACTTCGGCGGGATGTCCTTGCGCTTGGCGATGTCCTGCGCGCGGACAAATGACTCGGTCGCGTGCTGCCCCAGGTCCACCAACGCGAGCACGCCATAGCGAGCGCGGGCACTGATTCGCAACAAACGCTCAACTCCCCGGCGCAATTCATAACTAAGTCACTTAGGAATCGAGCATATCTCAGGTACCCACCGCCCGCCAAAACCATCGTCCGGGGCCGCCTACTTGCCCGGAACCACGATCCCCTTCAGGAAGCCATCGCGGTGCGAGATCAGCGCCTCGAAGCCGTCCGCGACCCGGTCGAGGGGGAAGCTCTCAGTGACAATCAGGTCCATCGGAAAGGCCCCGCGCTCCAGTGCCGCCAGCGCCCGCGCGTAGTCAGCCATCACATCCGGTGAATAGTGCGGGTGCGCCTGGTGCGCCACCAGTCCCTTGAACGCGAATTGCCGCAGGTAGTACTCATCCCGGGTCTGGTGAAAGCCGGCCATCACCAGCGTCGCCTGGCCCATCCGAATCAACTCGGCCGAAAGTTCCAGCCCACCCGGCTTCCCCGTCAACTCCACCACCACGTCCGCCCCCCCGGGCGCGATCGCCGCCACCGCCGCCACCGGGTCCTCACCGTCGGCGCCCACGGCGTGGGTGGCGCCGATCCGCAGCGCCAGCTCCAGGCGCCACCCGATCCGATCCACCGCGATCAGCGATCCCAGCCCCACCTGCTTCAGCGCCGCGATCGTCAGCAGCCCCATCTGGCCACAGCCGACCACCGCCACGTGATCGCCGAACTTCGGCGCCGCCGCTCGGGCGATATTGCTGATGCACATTAACGGCTCCCCGATGGCGTGCTGCAGATCTACGCCGTCCGGCACTGCCAGCAGCCCATCGACCGGCGCCACCGAGTGCGTCGCGAACCCTGCCGGAATCGCCCCCGTCACCCGATCGCCCTCGTCGAATTCGCTCACCCCACTGCCCACCGCCACCACCACGCCACTCGGCTCGTGTCCCAGGAACACCGGCGGATCGCCCATCTTCTCCCCCGTATAGCGGGGTATTTCCGAGCTGCAGATGCCGCAGGCGGCGATCTCGATCAGCACCTCCCCCGGGCCCGGCGACAGGTCGGTCTCGATCAGTTCGAATTTGCGCGGCGCAACCAGGCCCGCCTGCACTGCTCGCATAATCACCCACCCTTTTCGTTGCCGGAACGACGACTGATGCTAGGCACGCCGCCCGCTTCCGGCAATTCGTGGGGAGGCTGGCGGCCCGGCCATTGCTATTCTTGGGAGCTTCTTCGATATTCGCTTCTCCGGACGCAGCTCAAACGATGGCCCAGAATCACACTCCCGATCTAGACACCCTCCTGGCGCGCGTGAACAGTCCCGCCCACTACGCCGGCGGCGAGTGGAACAGCCGCAACAAGGATTGGGACGCCGTCGCCGTCCGTCTCTGCCTGGCGTTCCCGGACACCTACGAGATCGGGATGTCCAACCTTGGCATTCAAATCCTGTACGAAATCGTCAATGAAATGCCCGACGCCCTCTGCGACCGGGCCTTCACTCCCTGGCCGGACATGGCCCGAGTCCTGCGTGAAACCGGCAATCAGCTTTTCGGACTCGAGAGCCGCCGGCCCCTGAGCGAATTCGACGCCGTTGGTTTTTCGCTCCCTTACGAACTGGGCGCCAGCAACATCCTCGAAATGCTCGATCTCGGCGGGATAGCGGTGCTCGCCGCCGAGCGCGGCCCCGACGACCCGATCGTGATCGGCGGCGGGGCGTCGCTGGTCAACCCCGAGCCGCTCGCCGACTTCTTCGATCTCATCGTGATCGGCGAAGGCGAGGAGATCCTGCCGGCGCTGTTGGCCGAACTCCGCGACCTTCGGGCGGCGCGCGCCGACTGGCGACCCGCCTTCCTGAAGTCCGCCGCCACTCGCGAAGGCGTGTACGTGCCGGCCTTCTACGAGCCGGTCTACGGCCCGGACTACTCCTACGCGGGAATCGAGCCCCGCGACCCCTCCGCCACCCCCGAAATCCACCGGCTGCACGTCGACATTGACCACCACGTCCGCCCGCTCAAGCCCATCGTCGCTTCCACCGAGACCGTCTTCGACCGCGCCTCGGTAGAAATCCACCGTGGCTGTGCCCGCGGCTGCCGCTTCTGCCAGGCCGGCTTCATCGATCGCCCCGTCCGCACTCGCAGTCCCGAGAACGTGCGCCGTCTGGCCACCTCCGAACTGGAAGCCACCGGCCACCGCGACCTGACCCTGCTGTCCCTGAGCGCCGCCGACTACCGCGGCGTCGATGACCTCATCGGCGCGGTCCGGGGCGACGCCGACAACCCACACCTGCGAGTCAACATCCCTTCCACCCGCGTCGATGCCTTCAACGTCAAGCTCGCCGAGGCCCTGCGCGAGTCCCGCCGCGGCAGTCTCACCTTCGCCCCGGAGGCCGCCAGCGAGCGCCTGCGCGAAGTAATCCACAAGGGCATTTCCGAAGAGGATCTGCTCCGCACCGCCGAGCTGGCCTTTTCCAGCGGCTGGCAGGCCCTGAAGCTGTATTTCATGATCGGCCTGCCCACCGAGGAGATCGAGGATGTCGAAGCCATCGTCCGGCTGGCCAACAAAGTCCTCCAGGTCGGCCGCCGGCATCGCGGCGGCCGCGCCCGCGTCCGGGTCGGCGTTTCGACCTTCGTCCCCAAGCCGCACACCCCGTTCCAGTGGTTCCCCCAGGCCGGTGTCGAGGAGATAGTCGCGAAGCAGGATGTCCTCAAGCGCGGGCTCCGCGACCGGGCCATCAAGCTCAACTGGAACGATCCCGAGCACAGTAGCATTGAGGCGTTGCTGTCACTGGGCGATCGGCGCGTGGGGCGAGCGGTCAAACGCGCCTGGGAATTGGGCGCGAAACTTGACTCCTGGGACGAATGGCATGAGCCGGAAATCTGGAAACAGGCCTGTCGCGAAACCGGCGTGGACCTCGACTGGTTCATCCATCGCCTGCGTCCCGGGGACGAAGTCCTGCCCTGGGATCACGTCCGCATCCACACCCGGCCGTGGGTCTTGCGCTGGGAATACGATCGCGCCCTCGCCGACGCCCGCGGCGACCAGCAGGCCATTCCGACCGCCGCCTACACGGACTAGCTGACGGCGTCGCGGCTCGAGATGGCGACTGCGACTGCCCCGGACACCATCGCCGCCATCGCCACCGCCCTGGGGCCGGCCGGGATCGGCGTCGTTCGGCTTTCCGGGCCCGCCGCCCTGGCCGTCGCCGGCAAGATCGTCAGCAGCGGCTCCGGCGGCGAGCTTCCCGATCGCGTCGCCACCCTGGTGTCGCTGCGCGACCCCCACGATGGCTCGCTCTTCGACCAGGCCCTGGTGACGTACATGGCCGCGCCGCGCTCCTACACCGCCGAGGATGTCGTCGAGATCAGCTGCCACGGCGGCATCGCCGCCGTCCGCGCCACCCTCGACGCCGTATTGGCCGCCGGGGCGCGGCTCGCCGAGCCCGGCGAGTTCACCCTGCGCGCGTTCCTGAATGGGCGCATCGACCTGGTCCAGGCGGAGGCCGTCGCCGACCTGGTCGCCGCGCCGACTGATCTGTCACTCAAGGCCGCCCGCGAGCAGCTCGGCGGCCGTCTCTCCTGCGAGGTCGTTGCCGCCCGGGCGCAGTGCCTCGATCTCCTGGCCCGGCTCGAAGCCGAAATCGACTTCTCCGAGGACGATGTCCCGCCCGTCGACCGGCGGCAGGCCGCCGCCGATCTGTCCGCCGTCCGCCTGCGGCTCGATCACCTCCTGGACCAGGCCGATCGCGGCCATCTCCTGCGCACCGGGGTCCGCCTGGCCATCGTCGGCAGTCCCAACGTGGGCAAATCCAGTCTGCTCAACGCCCTGCTGCGCTCCGACCGCGCCATCGTCACCGACATCCCCGGCACCACCCGCGACACCCTCGAAGAGCAACTCGACCTGCAGGGCGTCCCAGTCGTCGTCGTCGACACCGCCGGCATTCGCGGCAGCGTCGACGCGGTCGAGTCCGAAGGTATCGCGCGGAGCCGGCGCGCCCTGGCCGAGGCCGACGTCGCGCTGCTCGTTTTCGATGCGGGGCGCGAGTTCGATGAAGCCGATCGTGCCGTCGCCCGGATGGTCGGCGAGTACGGAACCCCGGTCCTGACCGTGCTGAACAAATCGGATCTCCCGGAGCAGACCGGCGCCCGCGACCTGGCCGCCCTCGGCATCGATGGGCCGGTGGTCCAGACCTGCGCCCTCAACGACGCCGGCGTCGCCTCGCTCCGCGCGGCCATGCTGGAGCTCATCGGCGCCGGCGATATTCAAGCCAGCGAGTTGCCCCTGGTCACCAACCAGCGCCATCAGGAGGCCCTGCGCGCCGCCCGCGCCCACCTGGAAGGCTCAGCCACCGCCGTCGCGGACGGCCTCCCGGCCGACTTCATCGCCATCGGCCTGCACGGCGCCGTCCGGGTCCTCGGCGAGGTGACCGGCGAAGACGCCACCGCGGATCTCCTGGCCAACATCTTCGAGCGGTTCTGCATTGGCAAATAGCCGGCCCGTCCGCCGCATCACCGGCCTGTTTCCCTACCTCGCCATACCCGCGCCGCGCGCCCTGCTGGGCTTCGAATTGCGCCCCGCCACCGCCGCCACCGGCTCCGGCGAGCCCGTCCACGTCCCTTCCATCCTCGGCATGTTCTTCGACGGCGACGGCGATCCGATCGACCGGGGGACCTACTTCGAGGCCGAGGTTGAATCCGGAGCCGAAGAGGTCTTCGTCGATGAGATGGATCGGCTCATCGCCGCCCTCGGCTTCCTGCTCTTCGATCCGGATCACCCGGCCACCTCGCTCGACGGCAATTTCCTCCGCCTCTGGCTCTTCGAGCCGGGCGAGGAGGGCTTCACCGCCACCACCAACATGAAGGAATACGCCGACGCCGTCCCCGGCCGGCAGCGCTTCTATCCCGGCGTCCCCGATCTGGTGCCCCACTACGATCGCATCCACCACGAGGACCTGGCCTACCGGCTGCTTGATGACCGCCACTGGCCCGGGCCCGAGCGTCGCCGGGTGCTCGATCGCCTCCTGCTCTCGATGTTCTGGTACGGCCGCAGCTTCGGGGTCGAGCCGCACCACGAAGAGCGCATGGCGATCGTCAACCTGGCTACCGCGTTCGAGGTTCTCTTTGATGTCGGTGATGCCGCCGGCAAGCGTCGCCAAATCCTCGACAGCCTGGAGAAGATGTTCGGGGTCAGCGGCCTGCTCGCCGCCTGGGTCCGCCAGTTCTACGACACCCGTTCCAACGTCGTCCACGAGGGCCGCGCGGTCGATTTGTTGTTCCAGTACCGGGGCGCCAGTCGGCCGCATCGCAACCTCGTCAGTTCCGGCCAGCGCCTGTACCGGGCCGCGGCCGAAGCCTGCCTCTACCGTCACGCCCACCGGCCCCCCGGGGAAGGACCGCGGACGGGCCAGTTGCACGAGGCCTTCCTGCTCGACATGGTCCCCAACGAAGCCCGGCTGGAGAAGATGGCGAATTCCCGGTCCGGTCGCCACCGCCTCCGCCTGTTGGAACTTGCCGGCGACCTGCGCTTTGACGACGGGACCGGCCGGCTGCCAATCGCCATCCGCGCCGGGCGCAAGCTCCTCAATTCCACCCGCAAGCTGCTCGATGGCAACGGACTCAAGCCGCTCCGCCTGGAAATCGAGCGTCACCGCAAGCCTGCCGGCCTCAAACGCGCCTACGCCCGCCTCGGCGCCGGGTTGCGCCGCTCTATCCGCATCCCCGCCCCCGGCGCGCCCGCCGACCTCGGGTCCGACTGGAAGACAGCCCGCTCGCTCCGCCACTTCGCCGCCTGGATAGTGCGCGCCGCCGACTACCTGGAACCCTAGCTCAGGTATCGATCGCCCCGGCCGGCCCTTCCGTCGAGTGCAGCGCCGCGTAGGCGATCAACACCCAAAAGATCCCGGCCAGTTCCGGCAGGAAATAGAAATTGTCCACCAGTCCGTGGACCAGCGTCGCCGCCATCGCGGCTGCCGCTCCCAGCAGCAGCGGCCCATCAGCACCGGCATTCGGTTGGCGGTAGACGCGATGCAGCACCAGGAAGAACAGCCCCACGGTCAGCGCCATCGCCAGCCCGCCCACCAGCCCGGTGCTCAGCCACGTATCCAGCAGCAGGTTGTGCGGATGCGACAGGTTCGGTTCGCGCCATCCCGCCGGGTCCACAAACGCCGCGTTGCGGTAGAGGAAGTTATCCGGTCCGATGCCCGTCCACGGTCGTTCCACGATCATTCGCCAGGCCGAATCCCAAATCCAGACTCGCGTGGCGCCGCTCTGGTCGCCGGCCCGGAATAACGTTCCGAGACGATCCGCGCCCAGAAAGCCGGCCAGCGCGACCACCGGAGCCGCCAGCAGCGCCAGCGCCAGGACGCGACCACGAATGCGTAGCCGCGACCACCACGGCGCCGCCAGCATCGCCATCCCCACCGCCGACGCCAGCCACGCGCCGCGCGATCCCGTCGCCACCAACACCGCGCCGGTGACAATCGCCGCCGCCCACCAGGCCCGTCGGAGCCCGCCCACCCGGGACGCCAGCGCGATTCCCACCGCCAGCGGCAGCGCCCGTTCCAGCACCAATCCCAGATTGTTCGGCGAACCGTACAGCCCCCGCAGCCGCGGCAAATCGCCCACTGTGATCACCCTGTCGCGCAGCGGGTCCAGCAGCGCGATCAGCGCCACCGCCAGCCCGCCCAGCGCCAGCGATGCAAGCAACAACCGCCCGTGCTTGCGATCCAGATACGTGGTTAGCAGAACGAAGAGCACGAGCGGTTCGACCACCCCGGTCCGCAGACCGCGCAGCGCGAACTTCGTATACGGCGCGAACCCGGCGGCCACCGTGGCCGCCAGCAAGAACGCCAGGCCCACATACAGGAACCGCGACCGCCGCAATTCGAGCCGGCGCCGGTAGATTCCCCGCACCACCCAGCCGCCGGCCAGCGCCATCAGCAGCAATTCCGGCACGCCGAACGCCGCCGGCCCGATCCGCGGCGCCAACACCTGGAAGAACTGCGCCCCGGCCGTCACGATGCCCACCGCCGCCGGTGACTCAATCGCCAGCAGCACCAGGTAGATCAGCACCACGCCC
>CAYYTN010000019.1:4893-16457 GCA_964474495.1 uncultured Chloroflexota bacterium | reverse complement strand
CCGCGTCCGCCGGCCTGGGCCGCTCGCGCCCGCTCGATGTCCCCCTCGATCCCGGCCACGTCCTCATCCGTGCCGTCGGGCAGGTCCTCCAGGTTGCTGTCGTCGATTTGCTGGCCGGCGCCCTCGCTGCGGTCCATCAGTTCCGGGTCTTCGGCGCCATCGCCGGAAGGCGGCAGCGGCGCCATCTCCACCAGCTTGCGATAGCCCGGCACCACCTTCTTGCGGATCACGTCCAGCATCTTCTCGATGTCATCGCAGGCCGCCGCCCGTTCCACCGCCGACCACAGCTTGCGGGTCGCCTTGCTCACCTCGTCCGGCGCGTCCCCGGTCGCCTCCCGGTCACCCCAGTTCTCCGTCGCCCAGCGATCGGTCAGCGCGTCCACGAACAGGTGATGCGGCAGCCGTCCCATCGCCTCCGGCAGGTCGCCGGCGCGGTCGTCGCGGGGGTCCAGGTTGGGCACTTCGCGGTAAAGCTCCCTGAAAAACGGCCGCGAGCCCGGGTAGCGGTCCAGGTACATCCGGTTCACCCGCATGTCGTTGATCGTGTTCACCAGCAGCATCGCCGTCCGGGCCGGGAGCCCCCGCTGGCTCTGCCCGCGCAGCCAGCGGCCCACCTGGCTCGACCCGCGGCTGCCGGTAAAGCGCGCCTCGGCGGTCTCGTGGCAAATCGCGCCCACCAACCGCGCCGTCGGCCACTCACCCAGCAGCTGCGCCGGATAGGTGATCAGGTCTTCGCGCGGGACATACGACCACCACGACCCGGGCAGCACTCGCAGGTTGTCGTGGCCCACGATCATCCGCGCCACCGTCTCCAGTTCCGACGGCGTCAGCGTCCCGACTTCCTCCGCCTGCTCCGCCACGCCGCTGCTCCTTATCCCAGGCTGTAGTTGGCCAGCACCGGATCCAGCACCCGGGCCACCTCCGGCGAAGTCCCCTCCAGGACCCCCCGCCGGTACCACGCCACCAGTTCCTCGCTTGTCCGCGCGCCCCGTGCCAGCGTCACCATCTCGGCCGTCGTCAGCGCGGTCCGCTCGGCCACCGACGCCGCCACGTCCGGCGCGACGTTGGCCATGCCGCCGCCGAACTCCACATCGATCTCCCCGCGCAGGATCGCCCGGGCGATCGAGGCCAGTTCCGCCATCCCGCCCAGCGCGTCGGTGCTCAGCCGGCCGCCGCCCACGAATTCCAGGATCGCTTGTTCCTCCTCGTGCGGCGGGTAGTCGAACGCCACGATGGCCCCGAAGCGGTTCTCCACGCCCTCGTTCAGCGGCTTCACCCCGGGCCCGTCGGGGAAGCCGGTCGCCACCAGCCGGAAGTCCGGATGCGCCCGAATCTCGGTCCCGTCCGGCAACGTCACCAGTTCCGCCTTATCGAACAGGCCGTTAATGATCGAGTGCACGTCCGGGTAGGCGGTGTTGTATTCATTCACGATCACGAACAGCCCATCGCGCACCGCCTCCAGGAACGCCTGCAGGCTCCAGCGGGTCGCCCCGTGGCTCAGCTGGCGTACCGCCGTCAGGTCCGACTTGGCGGTCTCGCCGGTGAACGCGAACTCCACCGTCGGCAGCCCCCACAGATGCGCCACCGTCCGCGCCAGCGCCGACTTGCCGGTGCCGGTCGGCCCGCGCAGAAACACCGGCCGGTTCAGCAGCAGCGTCGCCTGGGTCAGCCGCGTCGCCGTCCACGAAGTCTGCGTCAGGCACGGCAAGATTTCTCCCCGTCCCGGCACGTGCCCCAGCGACATCGGGAAATTGATCCCGCGCGCCCGGCGCAGTTCCGTCCGCACGTCCGCCAGGTCCGACAATGGCCGGCCGTCGGTGTGGTAGGCGTGCAATCGCGGCGTGCCGTGCTCGCCCTGTCCCAGCACCGCCACCCGGCCGCTGGGCAGTTCGATCCGCTCGCCGTCGGTGTCCGCCGGTCCGGCGCTGTCCACCGCCGCCGCCGCCGGCACCGCCACCGCCTCGCCGTGGTCGGGCGGGTCGCCGCCCAGCAGCAGATCGCGCACATCGCGGTCGCCCTGCCCCAGGCGCACGTTGCCCAGCGCCGAGCTCGCGATCTGCACCACCTGTTCGCGCACCGCCGGCGGCGAAATCGTCAGCACCGCCCGCTCGCCGATCTCCGCCAGCGGCAGGTCGGTCAGTTGCCCCAGCGACAGCCAGTGCACCAGCGTCCGGGTCGAGACCCGGTCCCGCATCTGCGCGCCGACGTCCGGGTGATTGCGCAGCGTGTCGGCCAGCGTCACCAGCCGCCCGCCCAGGCCGCTGTCGGCGTCCGCTCCCAGCGACTGCATCACCGGATGCCGCGCGAACTCCACCAGCAGCGACTCCGTCTCCTCGGCCGGCGGCAGGAACGCCACCGGCACATTGCCCAGTCCCAGCCCGAACCGGCGTTGCAGCGAGCGCCCCATCTCGGCCGTCCCGACGTAATTCGGATTCGCCGTCGCGATAATCCCGAACTGCTCGTGGAGCTCGATCTCGATGTTGCCGAACTCCGTCCCCGACAGCAGCAGCCGCCCGGTGTCCATCGCGTGGGTGATCACGCTGATCAGGTCCGGCGGCAGCATGTTGATCTCGTTCACGATCAGCTTCCGCCCCAGCAGCATCGCCCGCGCCGCCGGGCCCAGCCCGGCCAGCGTGCTCTGGTTGCCGGCGTCGTCGGTCACCACCTCGGTCCGGCGGAAGAAATCGGCCAGCGTCGTGTCGCCGCTGAAGTTCAATTCGGTCAGCGGTTGATTCGAGATGTGGCAGTAGGTCTTCGCCAGCGTCGTCTTGCCGCAGCCGGTCGGACCGCTCAGCAGGACAAAGGTACCCAGCCGCTCGTTGTCATCGATATCCGCTATCCGCTCCAGCACATCCACCATGTGCGGCGTGAGGTGCAAGAACACTTCGTCCCGCGCCGGCACCGCTGCGGCGGCGTCGGCATCGCCCGCCGCCAGTTGCTCCGGCAGGAACGACCATTGCGGCGCCACCGGTTCCGGACCGCGCCGCGCGAAGCGTTTCCCGCGGATCTCAAACCAGTCGGCGCCCATCCGGACCTCGGGGCCGAAGTCCACCACCCCGTTCACCGGCCCCGCCGCCGCGACCGGTCCGTCGGCCCGCGCATCCCGATCCTCGGGACCGCCCATCAGGTTGCGAAACACGTTCTTCAAAGAGCACTACCCCCGGTGGCGGCGCCCGCGCCGCTCGCCATAACCATCCGGCGAAATATAGCGCGAAGCCCCGGTCTCCCACCAACCCGACCATCCCCGCCACCACGAGCCGCCGGGCCGCCGGGACCTGGCCTCGCGCCGTGCACAGATTTCGTTAGAATTGATAACAGGGTTACTGAAATCCTGAGAAGCCTGTAGCAAGATTCATCCACAAACGGGAATGCTGGCCGAAGATCGCGACGCGCAACGGGTGGGGGCGGGCCGTGGAACACGCGACGTCGCGATCGATAGACCGGCCCAGGGGAAATCCTTCTATGACGTCGATCGTTCCGAGAACCGGCTGCCTATGGCGCCCGTAACACTGCGCGAGCCATCTACCTGGCCGCCTGGATTCGTGCCGGTCATGGTGGACACCCTCCGCAGCGGCAGCGAGCTGGACTTCGACCTCCACATCCAACGCGCCGGCCAGATGGTCCACTTCCGCGACCGCGGCCTCGTCTTCACGCCGCGTGAGGCCGACATGCTCGAGGCCAACGGCATCGAGACTCTCTGGGTCGAAGAAGAGGGCGGCACCGGCTACGGCCGTTACCTGGAGCGGCAGCTCGATTCGATGATGGAAGACGAAACCGTCGAAACCGAAGCCAAAGCCCACGCGCTCTACGCCTCCTCCCGCAGCCTCACCCTCGAGATCCTCGGTGCCCCCTCGCGGGATAACATCAACCGCGCCGAAGGCGTCGTGCAGCACACCGTCGGCCAGGTCCTCGGCGACCCGCGCTCGCTCTCGGCCATGGTCGCCAGCCTCTCCACCCAGTACGAACTGCACTCCCATTCCGTCAACGTCAGCGTCTACTCGGTCGCCCTGGCCCGTCACGTCGGCGAGAGCGACGACGAAGATCTCACCCAGTTCGGGCTCGGCGGCCTGCTCCATGACCTGGGCAAATCGCTGATCGACGCCAACATCCTCAACAAGCCCTCCCGACTGACCTCCGAGGAGTGGAAAGTCATGAACACTCATCCCGAGGGTGGCTACGACCTGCTCGGCGATCTCGCCGACGAGCGCACCATCACCGGCCAGGCGGTAATCGGCCACCACGAGCGTGTCAACGGTACCGGCTATCCGCACGGCCTCGAAGGCGACAGCATCCCGCTGCCCGGCCGCATCGTCTCCATCGCCGACGCCTTCGACGCCCTTACCACCAAGCGCGTCTACAAAGACGCCATCCGCGCCTTCGACGCGCTCAAGATCATGGGCGACGAAATGAGCGGCCACTTCGACCGCGAGCTTCTCCGGGCCTTCATCGGGCTCTGGCGGGAGGGCGGCCTGGTCGCCAACTAGCGCCGGGCGCGGGCCACGCGGGGTGGGCGGTGCTCGCGCCGATGACGACCAGAAACGACCCGCCGCGCGCCGGCTGGAGCCGCGCAGAGATGGCGTCTATATACCCGATGCACGGTATAATCCATGAGTAGTCGTCTATGGAGACTCGGCTTCTATGGGTGGTCGCTCGGCTTTAATCTGTGGGTGATTGCCCGGATAGGGCAGAAGATTGTCGAGGGCAGAGAACTGACCGTGTTGGACAAGGCGTTGCTAGGTGTTTCGGTCGCAACGTTCGGCCTCATGTCTTGGATTTTTCTTGCCCAGATAGCGAAGCCGTGGTGGGACGGACGGCATCCGTTCAAGTTATCGGTCATGAGGCAGCCGCCCGAAGCCAAGAAGTATCTCGTGCGGCTCCAAGTGGCGGTCGGCACACGCATAGAAACGGCTGACATCCGGCTCGTGTCGAGGGAGTGGCATCTCGGCTTCCCGCTCCGAGTGTCGGTTGAGGCAGATTCACAGCGAGCCAAATTGAAGGGAATCACTGGGGCTCGCCAGAAAGATGGCGACCCATTACTTGGGTCGATACCGCCGCAACCGGGCCTCTCACTCACCAAGGCTTCAGATGTGTGCTTTGACGGCGTTGCGTCTGGGGGTTGGCTGGCACCCTACTCGATGCCGGTCTGGTGGGAGCTAGATATAGGCGGCTGGCTGGGGCACAAATGCGTCTTGGAGTTCCGGGCCTGGGCGGGAGGGCAAGGTGTGGGCGAGGCACGACGAACGATTGAGATTGATGCTCCCGGAGTGATGGGCGGGGACGATGAGTAGGATGGGGGCATGGTTGCTGCGTCTAGACAAGTCGCCCGCTATTGGTGGGCGGTTGTGTGCCGCGCCTGGTCCGAATCATTTCAATCCCTGGGGCACCGGGGCTTGATTCCCGTTCTCGTTGTTTTCGGGGTGATGTTCCTTGCGGCCTATCTCTTGCCAGTTCTATTTGGCAATGATGGTCTCCAGCAGATGCCCGACGAGCTTAGGTTTAGTGCCGTAAGTCTCGCTGCCCTGGTCGTGGTTTGGCTCATCTTCTTCGTCGGCAAGCTCATCGAGGTTCCGGCGAGTATTGACGGAGAGCGACTTGCCGGAATCAAGGAGAAGGTGGACCAGCTACAGGTCCTTCAGCAGACCTTCCCGGTGTTGGTCTGCTGGCACGTCAATCAGGGTGGCACGGGCCAGTTGCTCCTTGTGCGCAACGACGGCGCAGATTGCGAGGTGGAGACGAGGATTCTTGTGAGGGGCGGTGGCCTGGTAGAGGCAATGCCGATTCCCACATGGGCCCTATGGCCCGAGGACCCTGGGCGCTGGGTTCGATTAGCAAGGGGCGACAAAAGGTTAATCGCAATCGCGACCGCGAGTAGGTCCTGGGGGCCGGATGGGAACAGGGTCCTTTGGACCTTCCCCGCTGTAACTGCCAGTGGCGAGAACGTCTTCTATGAGACACCGACAATAGAGCTGGATTCTGAGGACGAGCCTGAACTAAACCTTACGGTCACCCTCACGATCTTGACGAAGCCAGGAATGCTGGGGGGGCCACTAGTAAGAGAGTTTCAGGTGACTAACGGTGACTTTGCCGAGGTTCCCCCGCCGGCAAGTGAGGTTGCCTAAGCCGTGAGTTCCTTGTACTCCGTCGGTCCCACGCTCACCAGTTGCCGCATCGTCTCTCGCCATAGGAACGGATTGCGGCGGTTGTTGTACCGCCACTCCAGTTCGTCCAGATATGCGTCCAGGTGCTTGGGGCTGACGACGTGGTAAGCACCGGCCACAGACCGCTTGAACAAGCTCCACACGCTCTCGATGGTGTTGGTGTGGATGTTGCCCCTGGTCCACTCAAAGTCCGAGTGCTTGACGAACTTGTGCTTTCGTCCCATGCCTCGGTAGGGGTAAGCCTGGTCGGTGTAGACAGCGTCAGCGTCCTTGGCAACGAAGTCGTCAATGATGGCGTGGATGGTCTTACGGTCGGCCTTGTTCAGAGTCTTGAGTTGAACGGCTCCGTCTCGCTCAACCATGCCCATAACTCGGGTCTTGTTGCCCTTGTAGCCAGAACCCATGCCGTCAGCCACGCCACCAACCCAGGTGTCGTCAATCTCAACCGTGCCATCCATCGGCTCCATTTCCTTGCTGGCCTTGGTCATGGCGGCGCGGATGCGATGGCAGAGGAACCAGGCGGTCTTGTAGGTGACGCCAAGCTCGCGCTTGATTTGATTGGCGGAGACACCCTTCTTGGACTCAACCATCGTGTAGGCGGCAAGGAACCACTTCCAAAGAGGAAGTTTGGAGCGGTGGAAGACTGTCCCGGATGTGACCGAGAAGCGGTAGCGGCATGAATTGCAGTCGAGTTGCTTGCGAGTTGAGATTTGAGACACGCTCTTGCTGCCGCAGCGCGGGCAGACAGGACCATCAGGCCAGCGCAGGCGCTCCATGTAGGCGCGGCACTTCTCATCCGAGTGGAAGCCCTCAATCAGTTTCACCAGGTTCATCTCTTGTTTCACTTCTGGTTTCGACACTGGAGTACCCCTATGCCACGTAAGAAGAAGGAACCGACAGAGCTACCCGACAAAGACGCGATTCGGGAGCTGTTCCCCAAAGAGGTCGCAGAGGAAGCGGAGCGTATCGCTCACGAGCACGATGACCCTGAAGATGAAGAAGAATCTGAAGTTCCATACGAGAAGACTAGTGGATAATCAGCCGTGCGTCAAGTATATAGTCGCCGCAGAGATTGACCGTTCGGTAGGCGTCTGGTAGTTTCGGTGAAGAGCCGTCCACCCAGGAGATCTTCCGTGGCCCACCTGGTTACCCGCCGCCAGCGCGCCGTCGTCACCGCCATCCGCGACCTGCTCAGCGAAAACGAGTACAGCCCCAGCGTGCGGCAGATCGGCGATCGCCTTGGGCTGGCCCCCGCCACCATTCAGCAACACCTCGACGCCCTCGAGCGCAAGGGCACCATCGCCCGCACCGGCGCCGCCTTCGGCATCGAAATCCTCGAGCCCGATCCCGCCCCGGCCTTCCCCGGCGGCGACGGCCGCGCGCCGCTGGTCGGCGCCATCGCCGCCGGTGAACCCATCCTGGCCGTCGAAGATCACCAGGAAACCATCCACCTCCCCGACAACATGCGCGGCGCCGGCGAGCAGTTCGTCCTGCGCGTCCAGGGCGACAGCATGATCGAAGACCACATCCTCGACGGTGACCTGGTCGTAATCCAGCGGCAGCAGTCCGCCGACGATGGCGAGACGGTGGTGGCATTGCTCGAAGACGGCACCGCCACCCTCAAGCGGATCTACCGTGAGGGCGGCCGCATCCGCCTCCAGCCCGCCAACTCGAGCATGGAGGCGCTCATCGTCGACGCCGTCGACGTCCAGGGCAAGGTCACCGGGATCATCCGCCCCCACGTCTAGGCGTGGAGTCGTTTCAGCTCCAAACCAACCGCCGCGCCGAGGCCATCGACATAACGGGGCGCGTCGGGGAGATCGTGAGCGCCGCGGGGATTGAGGACGGCCTGGTCGTCGTCAGCGCGGGTCACACCACCGTCGCCCTCATCGTTAACGAATTCGTACCCGACCTCATGCGCGACCTGGAGAGCTGGATTGAGCGCATCGCCCCTCGGGCTGGAGACTACGATCACCCCACCAACGCCGACTCACACCTGCGCGCCGCCCTGTTCGGGTCGTCCATCACCCTCCCCATCGCCGCCGCCCGCCCGGTTCTCGGCACCTGGCAGCGCGTCATCCTGCTCGAGTTCGACGGCCCCCGGCGGCGCACCGTACACGTGCAGACGATCGGCAAATAGGCCGTATCGGCGGGCGCGGAAAACTTGACATAATGCCAAACCTCACCGAAGATTTGAATCCCCGGCGGCGCCCCCGGCGCGCCCCCCACGTCCCCCGGAGATCCCACTTGGAAACCAACGAACTGCCCCGTCGCCGGCTGTTCCAGGCCGCCGCCGTCGTAGGGGCCGGCGGTCTCCTCGAGCCAGACCCCGACGCCGATCCCGCGCGGACATTCGCCCCTCCGGCCGACGAGCAACCGGGCATCGAGGCCCACGCCGGCGTCCTCGACTCCTCCGGCACCTGGGGCGACCTGGGCATCTACTTCGCCGAGCGGCTGGGCACCTACGGGCGCTCCACCTGGTACGACGCCGACTGGGGCCGCGTCATCGACGTCCGCCGCCAGGGCGGCGAGCTATCCGACGCCTACACCGCCCATCCCTCCGCCTGGTACGCCGCCGTCCACGACCGCTCCTGGATCGGCGACCGCCTCGTCGGCGTCAATCCCGAGACCCGCCGCTACGTCGTCGCCGATATCATCGACGTCGTCGCCAGCCCCCAGGCCGTGGTGGACTGGTCCACCGCCGCCTTCCAGGAACTCGGCACGCCGCTCTCGCGCGGCGTGCAGAACGTCTGGATCGTGCGCGTTCCCGGCTAACATCGGCCGGCGTGAACCGCATCGAGTCAAACTGAACCGGGGGAGCCTTTGGCGCTGGCCGCACTGACCCAGAGCCCCTACGCGCGCCGCTTCGCCGTATTGCGCAACCGCGACTTCGCCCTCTTTTTCTTCTCCCTGCTCACCACCAATTCCGGCCGCTGGATGATCATCGTCGTCCAGGGCATCTGGGTCTTCGAGCAGACCGGCTCCAAGACCGCCCTCGGCGGCGTCGGCGCCTCGCGGGTGATCCCGCTGATCCTGTTCCCGGTCGTCGGCGGCGTCCTCGCCGATCGCTTCGACCGCCGCAAGCTGATGCTCTTCTGGCAGTTGTTCGGGCTCGCCGTCAGTCTCGTCATCGCCTTCGACATCGCCCTCGGCTACGGCCAGGTCTGGCACATCTACGTCGCCGGCTTCCTGATCGCCATCGGCAACGCCTTCGACCAGCCTGCCCGCCAGGCGGTCATCCCGCAGATCGTCTCCCGTGAGCAGATACCCGCCGCCGTCGCCCTCTCATCGATAGTCTTCGTCGGCGGCTCCGCCTTCGGCCCGATGCTCGCCGCCGGGCTGCTTTTGTTCCCGTTCGTCAGCATCGAGGTGCTCTTCTTCCTCGGCGCCGTCGGCTACGCGGCCATCATCTGGGCGCTGCTCAAGATGGACATCCCCCCGCCCGCCCCGCCCGAGCGCCGCGAGCATCCCATCGCCAACTTCATGGCCGGCATCAAGTACGCCGTCGCCAGCCCCGTCATTTCCGCCCTCCTGCTCATGGCCTTCGCCGCCAACCTCTTCGGCCGTTCCTTCCAGGGCATCATGCCGGCGGTCGCCGAAGAGATCCTGCGCGTCGGCGAGAGCGAACTGTCACTGCTGCTGTCGCTGATGGGATTCGGGGCCCTCGCCGGCGGTTTCATCCTCGCCGCGGTGGCCGAGTCCGGCGGCCAGACCCGCCTGATGCTCGGCGGCATGCTGGTCTTCGCGGTGTTCACCGTCGGCATCGCCCTCAGCCCGTACCTTCCGCTGTCGTCGGCCTTCATGTTCGTCATCGGCGTCTCCAGCACCTTCTTCTCTTCCAGCCTGCGCACCACCATGCAGATGGAAACTCCCGGCCATATGCAGGGGCGGGTGATGAGCCTTTGGACCGTCATGTTCCTGGGCATGGGCCCGCTCGGCGGGCTCTTCCTGGGCATGGCCGCCGACTGGCTCGGCCTGTCCCCGGCGCTCGTAATCATGACCGCCATCGGCCTGGTCATCGTGTCGGTTGTCGCGCTGACCCGCCCGGCGATTCGCGACCGTCTCTGACGCCGCCGCGACCACAAACAAGAATCAGCGCCGCACCTGTTTGCACCGGGCTCCGCAGCCGATAAAATCAATATCCCGGGCCATTAGCTCAGTTGGTTAGAGCGCGCCTCTGATAAGGGCGAGGTCCCTGGTTCGACTCCAGGATGGCCCACCAAACGCCGCCCGGCCCCCGGGGATGTAGCTCAGCTGGAAGAGCACTGCCTTTGCAAGGCAGGGGTCAGGGGTTCGAGCCCCCTCATCTCCACCCTGGCCAGTTCCGCGGACCCGGGCAGCGGTCCCAATTGACCCCGATCGTGGGCGATGTCCAGCAGAATGCCTGGCAACTGGCGACCGAACGCGGGCAGCCGGCGCGCGCTTCACCGCCACCGGGAACCGCATCGAGCCGCTCCCTCGGGCCAACGCGCTGGCCAATTCCGCTATGACCGCCGGCCAACTTCGCGGAGACTGGACAGCGGGGGCAAACACAGCGAGTCGTGATCCACCCGCCGCAATCGGCGCGGGCTCGATCGACCGATTCGCAACGGCAGTACCGAGGAGCCGGTTCCAATGCGTATCGAAGTGAACATAGTTATCAAGCGCCCGGTGGAGGACGTGTTCGCGTTCACCGACAGCGCCGACCAGGAGACCATCTGGCGAAGCGAACTGGTCGGTTCCGAGAAGATTTCCGAAGGTCCGATCGGCCTGGGCAGCGTCGGCAAATCCGTCTACAAGATGATGGGCCGCGAAGCCGTCTCGACCTGGGGGATCACCGAGTACGAAAAGGACCACAAGGTCACCTTCGCCAGCGACGGCGACAACGGGCCCCATGTCGGCACCTGGCTCTACGAAGAGGTCGAGGGCGGCACCAAGTTCACCTGGCTGGTCGAGTCCGAAGACCACATGCACGGCCTCGCCGGCAAGCTCCGCGAAGATCCCAATGAACGGCTCTGGCGCGAAGTGTTCCAGGCCGACCTGGAGAATCTGCGGCGCCTGCTCGAGGCCTAGCGGCGCCGGCGGCCCGACCGGGCGGAAGAACCCGCTAGGCCCCGCCGGCCTCCACCGCAACCGCCAATCGCCGCGGTAGCTCCACAACGAACACCGTCCGGCCGGGCTCCGACTCGAACTCCAGCGTCCCGCGATGCTTGTCAACAACGATGTGCTGGGAGGTGGTCAGCCCGAGTCCCTGGCCGCTGCCGGGCGGCTTGGTGGTGAAGAACGGATCGAACAACCGGCCCTGGATTTCGCTGGCGATCCCCGGGCCGCTGTCCTCCACCTCCACCCTGACGCTCTCCCCGGTCTCCATCGCCCGCAGCACCAGCCGGCCCTCGCCCGCCATCGCGTCAAGCGCGTTGCTGATGA
>CAYYTN010000019.1:0-4871 GCA_964474495.1 uncultured Chloroflexota bacterium | reverse complement strand
GTTCGCTCCCGTAGGCATCAATCGGAGCCAACCCGGGCTCAAACTCGCGCACCACATCCACTCCATCACCGAACCGTGATTGCATCAGCTCGGTGGCCTTGTACAGGCCCTCCCCCACGTCCAGCGTTTGCACCGGGGCCTGGTCCAGGAATGTGTAATCCTTCAACGTCGCGACCAGGGCCGCCACCCGATTGCTGCAGTCCCGGACCTCGTCCGCAAGGCTGTAGATCAGATACGTCTCAGCGACCCAGGGAAGCAGGTGCGGCAGCGACTCATTGCCGAACCCGTTGCGCATCTCTTCAAGATCGGCCGGGGTTAGCCGCGACTCCGCCAGGTCGGCCGCGATCTTCCACGACTCCTCGATCCCGGCATCCTCCAGCCACTCTTCAATCTCTTCCTCCATATCCGCCAGCATCGTGGCGTCGGCCTTGACCGCGGCGCCCGGAAGCTCCTGCAGGCGCCGGTCGATCGCCGCCATGCGCTCGCGTTGCTCCGCCGACAGGTCCAGTTGCTGCAAGTCCAGCTGGGTGACCGCGAACTGCCGCACCACCGCCCCCAGCTGCTCCGCGCAGCGCTGCGCCGCCGCCGATGGGTTATTCATCTCGTGTGCGATTCCCGCCGCCAGCGTACCCACCGCCGCCATCCGCTCGCTGTCGCGCAGCGCCTGCTCCGCCGCCCGCTGTTGGGTGAGGTCCGTGCCGTGGACGAACACGTAGTTGTGCTCCGGATCGTGCGTGTGGGTGAAGACATACGCTTCCCGATCCACCTGCGCCTCCAGCGCCACCGTTTCGTTGGACTCCAGCACGCGGCTCCAGAACTGCTCGTCAACTCCGGGACACAGCTCCAGCCAGGACCGACCTTCGACCCGCCCCTCGCCAAATACCTTCCGCGCCGGCGCGTTGGCCAGGATCACGGAGCCTTTGTTGTTCAGGCGAAAGACCGGCCCCGGGTTCATTTCCGGGAAGCCACTGGTCATCGCCAATTCCACGGCGGTGTCGGCCAGGCTGTCCTCCAGTTGCCTCCGCTCCTCGACATCGTTCAGCACCACCACCAGAACCACATCGCCATCCACATCCACCCGCCGGCTGCAGGCCGTCACCCAGATCTTCTCTCCGTCCGGCAGCTTGAGCTGGAATTCGAGCTCATGTTCCCCGTCCGTCGCGACCTCGTCGAAGGCGGTCTCCGGCCATTCCGCCGGGTCCGCCATCAACTCCCGCAGGCTTTCGCCGGCCAATTCGGCCAGGGGCCGTCCGGTCAGGCGCTCCGCGCCATCGTTCCAGCAGCGGACCCGTAGCGACACCTCGGCGACCACGAAGCATGGCAGCGGCACGGCATCACAGATCGTCCTGATCAGCGTTTCGGAAGTCATGCTCGGCGCCCGACCGCCGCCTCGACGCAGCGTCGCCGCCGCGCACCGTCCGCGGTCATCACGCCGCGGCGCGCCCGTTCGCCGGGAACCATCAATCCGGGCTCAGATTCCCGCATGTTCGCGGAATCCCCAGATCGACATCACCGCGTGCGACCCTTCCCCTACTGCCGTCGCCACGTGTTTCTCCGAGCCGTGCCGCACGTCGCCGGCGGCGAACACTCCCGGCACGCTGGTCTCCAGGAACAGCGGATCGCGGCCGATGTTCCAGCGCTCCTTGGTGCGTTGGTCCCGCGCGACCTCATTGCCGGTCAGAATGAAGCCCCGCTCATCCAGCAGCACCGCGTCGCCCAGCCAGTCCGTCGGCGGCACCGCGCCGATGAAGATGAACATCGCCGTCGCCGGCACCGTCTCCGTCAGGTCCGCTCCCACCAGCGTCAGCGACTCCAGCCGGCCGTTGCCCTGCGCCGACTGCACCTGCGTCCCAAACCGGACGTGGATGTTCTCCGTCGATTCGATCCGGTCGATCAGGTACTGCGACATCGAGTCCGACAGCGAGGCTCCCCGCACCAGCATCGTCACCGACCGCGCGTGGCCGGAGAAGAACATCGCCGCCTGCGCCGCCGAGTTCGCCCCGCCAACGACAAACACGTCCTCGCCCTTCACCGCTCCGGCCTCGCTCATCGCCGCGCCGTAGTACACCCCGCTGCCGGTCAGCTCCGCCACCCCCTCCGCCTGCAGACGCCGGTAGGAAACGCCGGTCGCGACCACCACCGAGTGGCTGGTCAGCTCCGTCCCGCCCTTCAGCGTGGTGCTCAGGTAGCCATCACGCGCATTCAGCGCGGTCGCCTCGTCGGCGCTCAGGAACTCCACCCCGAAGCGTTTCGCCTGGGTCACCGCCCGGCGCGCCAGTTCGGCCCCGGAGACTCCGGTCGGGAAGCCCAGGTAGTTCTCGATTCGCGAGCTCATCCCGGCCTGCCCGCCCGGCGCCTCGCGCTCCACGATCACCCGTGCGCAGGCCTTCCGTTGCCGCGTACATCGCCGCCGCCAGGCCCGCCGGCCCCGCCCCGATAACGACCACCTCGTAGAACGGCGCCTCCGGCGCGTGTTTCAGGCCGCACTTGCCGGCGACTTCGGCCGTCGTCGGCGCCTCCAGTACCTCCCCGTCCGGCAGAAGCACCACCGGGTATTCCGGCGACGCCACGCCGGCCATCTCGACCAGGCCCGCCGCCTCCTCATCCTTTTCAATATCGCTCCACTGGTACGGCAACTGGTTCCGGGCCAGGAAGTCGCGCAGCTCGTGCGACAGCGCCGACCACTGGTGACCGATCACCCGGATCCCCTCGAACGCCGGCGTGTACCCCGCCTGCCAGTCATCCAGCAGGTCGTCCAGGACCGGATAGAGCCGCTCCTCCGGCGGGTCCCAGGGTTTCAGCAGGTAGTAGTCGATATCGGCGTCATTGATCGCCTTGATCGCGGCGTCGGTGTCGGCATAGGCCGTCAGCAGCGCCCGTTTCGTGCCCGGATACAGATCCAGGCCCTGCTCCAGGAACTCCACGCCGGTCAATCCCGGCATCCGCTGGTCGGCCAGCAGCAGCGCCACCGGTTCGTCGCTTAATCGCAGCTTCTTCAGCGATTCAATCGCCTGGTCGCCCGACTCCGCCCGCACCGAAAGGCCCGCCACGAAACTCCCCCGGCTCCTCCTGCACAACGCCGTCAGCCTCGACGGCCGCATCGACTGGATCACGCCCGACATCGGCCGTTTTTACGAGCTGGCCGGACGCTGGGACGAAGACGCCAGCCTGGTCGGCAGCGACACCCTGCTGGCGCCCGAGCCCGGCCTCGACGACGCCGCGCTTCCCGCGGAACCCGAAGGCGCCCCTACGCCCCCCACCCCACCCGACCCGTCGAAGCCCCTGCTGGTGGTGCCCGACAGCCGCGGCCGCGTCCGCAACTGGCCGGAGCTGCTCAACGGCCCCTACTGGAGCCGCGGCGTCGCCCTCTGCTCCGACCGCACTCCGGCGGAATACTTCGACTACCTGGACTCAGTCGGCGTCGACCGCATCGTCGTCGGCGAGAACCGGGTCGACTTGCGCGCCGCCCTCGCCGAGCTGGCCGCCCGGTACGGAGTCGCCCGGGTCCGCGTCGACAGCGGCGGACGGCTCAACGGCGCCCTGCTGCGGGCCGGCCTGGTCGACGAAGTCAGCCTGCTGGTCCACCCCTACCTGGTCGGCGGCGAGTCCGGACAGACCTTCTTCCGCGCCCCCGACCTGACCAGCGCCGGTCGCGTCATCAACCTGCGGCTCATCGCCGCCGAGACCCTCGAGGACGACCTCCTCTGGCTCCGCTACGAGTTGATCCGCGGCTAGAAACGATGCCTATTCCAGCGGGTGCGTCTTGCGCCACTCGTTGTATTCCGCCAGCAGTTCCCCGCTCGGCGGGTAGGCCGTCGTCGTCGGGTGGCCCTCGTGGACCTTCTCCCGGGTGAACACTTCCTTTAGCTCGATCTCCATCGCCTCGGCCATCACCTGTTCGACGACATCCGGCGGGATCGCGATGCCGCCGTCACCGTCGGCCACGATGTAGTCGCCCGGCAGCACCGTCACATCCCCGCAGCGGATCGGGTTATCGAAGTCCGCGTCGAAGAGCGCCCGGTAGCCGGTCCCGCCGTGCACCCCGCGCATCCAGATCGGCAGCCCCACCTCGCGTATTTGGGTCGTGTCGCGCACCGCCCCGTCGATGATCACCCCCACCCCGCCCCGGTGCTGCACCCGCGTCGACAGGATGTCGCCGATCAGCCCGCCGCTGGTCTCCCCGCCCGCGTCGATCACCAGTACCTCATCCTTCGCGATCGACTCGATCACCTGCCGCTGCGGGATCTCCGGCAGCGGCCGCGCCGCCTCTTCGGCCGGCACCCGCGCCGGCAGAAAGCGCAGCGTCCGCGCCCGCCCGGCGATCTGCGCGTCGGCATCCAGCGGCACGATGCCCTCCATGAAGGCCCTGGGCCGGCCCAGCCCCTGCATCACCTGCGTCAACGTCGCCACCGGGACCTTCGCCAATCGCTCCAGGTCAATCGTTGCTGCTGCCATGGCCTGCTCCTCCTGGGTACTGCCATCCGGCGCCACTCGCCCAGATTCTAGCCGCCGCGCCGTGTCACAATGGGCGCGAGGAGAGCCAGCCGCCGCCGCCCCGCGGCGCGGTCCCGGAAGGTAGGGCGACCATGAATTCCCGCGAACGCGTCCGCCGCGCCATCAGCCACCAGGAACCCGACCGCGTCCCCATCGACCTCGGCGCCAGCCGCCCCACCGGCATCCACAGCGAAGCCTACGCCCGCCTGCGCAAAGCCCTGGGCTTCAAGCCCGGCCCGGTCGGCGTCTTCGACCTCTTCCAGATGCTCGGCGAGGTGGAACTCGACCTCGCCGAGCAGTGGGAGGTGGACGTGCTCCCGGTGGAGACGCCGGATCTGTTCTTCGACATCAGGCGCGAGGACTGGAAGGCGTGGACG
>CAYYTN010000018.1:11474-16573 GCA_964474495.1 uncultured Chloroflexota bacterium | reverse complement strand
ATGCTCGATCGCCGCCACCGAAAAGGGCCGTCCGATCTGCAATGGGAACGTAATTCGCGGGAAGGCGACCGCGTCGATCAGCGGAACCACCGGCAGACCCGAGGCGGTTATCGCCGCGAGCACCGAGTCGCTATCCTCGGTGGCGGAAGGAACCGCCGAGCCAATTTCGGCCGCCCCGGTCGGGCCGGGTACGCTCGGATCTGGGGATTGAATTTCAGGCATGGATCAAATCTAGACCTTGAGTGTCTCACTGTCAAGTCATATCGTATTTATGTTAGCAAGGTTTGGTCGGGGCCCCCAATCAAGTTGCGGCCCCTCTCCATCTCGCCGTCGACGCTGATCGCCGCTTGAACCCCGATCCCCGGAGCAGCACCGACGATGATCTCCGCCGCGCTCGCCCGAGGCCGCCTTCCGGCCCCCTCCGGCGCCGCCGTTTCCTGGCCGCCGGCGGAGCGGGCGTACTCTTCGCGGCCCTGATCGGGTGCGAACGCCCGTCCACCACGCCGGCCATCCCGGCCAGCCTATCCACCGGCGCCCCTGCCGCAACGGTCACCACCTCACCCGGGCCCAATCTCCCGGTTCAGATGAACGTGATGGGCTGGCCCTATCGGCAGGACCTGCTTGAGAACATCCTGGACCGCTTCCGCCGCCTCAACCCGGATGTCGAGGTCACGTTCCGGGAAGTCCTGAACGACTACGGGCCCCGGGTGGAAGCCGCCATTCTCGGTGACGCCCCCAGCAACGTGGTCCTGGTGCGTGAGGCGCAGGCCGGGGCGTGGTGGGGCGGCAGCCTGCTCCGTCCGTTGTCCGGGCTGGCCTCCTTCGGTCAGGTCGCCGACAAGCTCTTTCCGAGCGCCCGCGGCGGCGTGTCGGCCAACGGCGAACTGGCCGGCCTGCCCTTCTACAGCGACGCGATCGTACTTGCCTACAACGCCGCAACCCTGGACGCCATCGGCGCCGACCCGCCCGCCACCTGGAGCGAACTGCTCGCGCAGGCCAAAACGATCCGTGATCGCGGCCTCAGCCGGTGGCCCCTGTCGCTGAACTTGAGCCCCAAACTAAACGCCAATCTGCCCTGGTGGGCGATGGTCTACGCCGCCGGCGGTCGCCTCCGAACCGAAGGCGACGACCTGCGCAACGCCGAACCCGGCGACCAAGCCCCGCGACTGCTTCGCATGCTGCGCGCCTACCTTGTCGACGACCTCATCCTTGACCCCGACTTCGGCGATTCCTCCTATTCCGTAATCCTTGACGGCGGGCCGGCCTTCGCGCTGGTCGGCACCTACTTCGCCCGCGTCGCGGCCGAGGCGAGAGACCAGCGCGGCGCCCCCCACATCGGCTTCGCCCCCGTACCCGGTCTCGACGGCCCCGGCGCCGCGACCGCCGGTTGGACCCCCTTCTACGCCGTACCGGCCACCGCCCCCGACCCGGACACCTCCGCCCTGCTGGCGCTCCACCTCGGTGGAATCGACGGCACCGGCGAGTTCTTCGCGCCGCGGTTCTGGGCCGTCAACGAAGGCCTTCCCCCCGCCTACCCCGCCGTCCTCGAAGACCGCGCGGTACGGGCGCGCTTCGCCGAATGGATCGAGCCCGACCTGCTCAAGACCGTCCTGGGCGCGGCGAGACCGGTCGAGGCCCTCTGGGAACCCTGGTACGACACCTGGGAGCACTGGATGCAGGACGAGGTGCTCGCCGCGATCTGGGGACGCAAGACCGACATCGAAGCCACCGACTCGATCAACCGCTACGCCCACGGACTCAGCGGCCGTACCGAATTCGGCGGCTAGGCCCTAGCGGCGGGACTGAAACGTCGCCGCGGGGCAGGCCGAGCAGTTCTTGCGCTGACACCAGCCGCGGTAAAGATGCAGGTACCCCTGCTGAGCCGCGGCGCCCCGGCCGCCGCGCAGGCCAGCCGAACCGGTGATATCGGCCATGTACCCGGTCGATCGATTCGGCGACACCGACCCGATCAGCGCGAACGTCTCGCGAACCCCTTCGAGCAGCCGGGCACTGGCCTGGCGGCGAGCAATCGTGAGTGAAAGCGGCAGGGCGACATTGGCCAGGATCTCCCGCGCTCGATCGGTCCCCACCAGCGCGGTTGCCCGAGCGCTCACCGGGCGGCCGAAATCGATGCGATGGGCCCAGAAGTCCTCCGCTTCAAGCGGAATCCTGAAGAGGTCTTCCAGTGGCGCCGAGGAGCCCGTCTCCGCCACCTGCAACACCGCTCGTTGCAGCGCCACCGTCGGTGGTGGCGGCAAACATTCGGTGAACAGGCGCGCCGCCGCCGCTAGTCGGCGGGTCGGCCAGTTGTTCGGCCGTACGCCGTGAAAACGCCAATCGCCCCGCTGGATCGCCGGGATGCTCAACGGCGCCCAGAGCCGGCGGAGGCCGCGCACCCGCAACTCGTCCACACGACTGGACCGGGCGCCCTTTCCACCCTGGTCCGGCAGCAGGCCCGCCGCGCCAAACAGGAGCGCCTCGGCCAGCTCCGTCCGCGGACCGCGCCCCTCCAGCAGCCCGCCCAGGTCGTCCCAGGGCAGCAGGCGGACAAGCTGGCCGAACGGCTCCCGATTCTGCGAATACCCGAGCGCGTCCATCACCCCGGCGTAGAGCACCTGGTCCGCCGACATGACCGCCAGGTCAGATTCAATTCGACTCGATCGCTCGACCATCCGCTGCCACCCCTGCCAGCGCAGGAACTGCAGGGCTTCCCCCGGATTGGCCGCGCCGAACTCTTCGCGACAGGCCCACATCTCGTCTGCAGGCTCCCGGGAGGCGGTCGCCGCGCCGGGCGCCGCCGGCAGCCGTCCCTGCATCGCCACCGTCGGCGGTCCGGCATATTTCTCGGCCGGATCGGTCCAGGTCACGTGCAACACCACTCCTTCATACGCCGCGTCGCCGGCATGTCCGTGGCGGGTCCAGTCCGCCGGATCCAGGTGCACCTCGATGTCGCCGTGCTCGGCCGGGCCGCCGTCGAAGCTGACGATCGCGTCCTGGATGTCGGGCCCCGGACCACCCCACTCATGGCCAACATAGATGACCTCCACCCCACGTCCGTCGTGGTCGGTCAGGTCCGTCAGCTTCTGGCCCTCGTCCAGCCAGGCTCGCGTGAGGCTGATTTCGCGCCGGGGCGCCGCCGGGTCGGGGTGCGAAGACGGTGCAACCGGAGTGGGTTTCACACCGGCAGACGCCAGGGTCCACGTACCGCGGTCTGCGTCATCGCCGGGCCGGGGCAACATCGGCGGACCTTCCGCGGACGCGAAGACGGACGGAACGAGCTGTGCAAGGGGCCAGATCCTCGGGCAAAGCGCCACGCCCGTTCGGTCGAAGGCGAACGCGACGATCCAGTTTGGGATGCTATCAGACCGGCCCCCGAAGGAGCGGTCCGGCGCGGCTCTAGCCGGCGACCGTCTCCGCGCTCTCCACCAACGACTGATGCGAGGGTAGCGGCGCCCCGGCGGTCAGTGCGTACTCGTAGGAGTAGGTCGGCACGCCGGCGTTCCGGCCCATCGTGTAGCCGATCTTGCGGGCGGCGAGGAATACCGACTCACGCGGCGAGAACCCGGTCGCGCCCAGCGCGGCCAGCAGGCTCTCCGGATTGGGACGACCCTGGCGGACATCATCGCCGCCGATAATCGCGTCGACCGAAGCGGCCAGACCGAACTTGCGCACAAACTGACCGACCGTGTACTGCATCTTGTCGGACACGATCGCCACCAACTTGCCCGCGGCGGCCGCCCGGCGAATCAGGCGCAGCACCGGCATCCGGGGCGTCGCCCAGGGCATCGTCCGGGCTTCTCAGCGACCCACGATCTCCATGGCTTCCCCCTGGGCCTTCGGGCCCAGCCTTGCCGCCAGCCGATCGATGGCCGGGTAGAGCGGGTCGAAGATCAGCTCGACGTCGTATTTCCAGGAAAAGTAGAAGGCCAGTTCTTCGCGGACTTCGCCGGTGCGCAGTGGGAAGACTTCCAGGCAGGCGTCCAGAGCCACGACCACCAGGTCGGCATCGGCGATGCATGCGGGGAGATCGGTCTTGTTCTTTCGCAGGAAGTTGATCATCGGCCCAATGTCTTTCCGGTTGCTACGCTTCCCTGCGCGCCTGCCAAACTCTTATCTGGTATCAGTTTCGGATTTATGGGTGCGCCTCTGAATATCCCCGACGAATCGAACCCCCGCGTCTCCTTTGCCGCCGATCGCCGCCGGGCCGTCTTCCACGACCGGCCCAATCGATTCGTGGCCACAATCCGGGTGGCCGGTCGCCTGGCGCGCGCCCACGTTGCCGACCCCGGCCGGCTGACCGAATTATTGCTGCCCGGGGCGGAACTCATCGTCGATCCCGCCACCCGGCCCCGCCGGACCGAGTTCACCGTCCGCGCTGTACGCACCGGCGACACCTGGGTCGGAATCGACAGCCGCGTCCCCAATCGCCTCACCGGCCTGGCCCTGGCACGACACTATTTCGACTTCCTCCCCGACTACCAGAGCTTCCGACCCGAAGTTACCTACCCCGGGGGCCGGGTGGACTTCACTCTCACCACAGTTCCCGGCCCGCTGTTCCTGGAAGTGAAGGGGTGCACGCTGGTCATCGACGGCCGCGGCCGGTTCCCCGACGCGCCCACCGAACGCGGGCGCCGGCATCTGCGCCACCTGATCGACCGCGCCGCCACCGGGCTGCCTTCCGCCCTGCTCTTCGTGGCCGGACGCGACGACCTCGAAGCCGTGGGCGCCAACCACGAAACCGACCCGGAGTTCGCCGCGCTGCTCGATGAGGCCGCAGCCACCGGCGTACTCCTGGCCGCCTACTCGTGTCGGGTGGACGAATCCGGCATCCGCCTGGCCCGACCTTTGCCGGTGATCGCCGGCTAGCCCGACCGGCGCCCGCGCCGATCTCGCCTAGCGGAGTTCGATCTCCGTCACCTCGACGTTCGAGATGAAACTCCGGGTCTTCCCCACCACTTCATCCCAGAAGGCCGATCCATAGAACTTCGCCTCGCCGCCCTCGACGTCGTCGTCCGCGAACGTGCGAATCCAGCCGAACTGGCTCTTCTCCACCTCGACCCAGCTTGCCCGCACGGTGATTCCCGCGTCCGCCTGGGCGG
>CAYYTN010000018.1:0-11423 GCA_964474495.1 uncultured Chloroflexota bacterium | reverse complement strand
ATTGCGTTCGTGAGGATAGCCCTTCGCGCCGCACGTTTCTCGCTGCCGTGGACCGCCATCGTTTCGCCGAACAGTAGATTTGCCGGTTCGACCCGCGGGTGGTCAGTCCCGGCCGACAATCGTTGCTTGACGGGCGTTCCGGGCCACCGCTATATTTCTGCCACTTATGAATACGGTCACCCACAAGGCAACCCGCGTGTATTTCGCGTTTACAGGGCCGGCACTGCCGGCCGGGTGGGCCATGTACTAGACCCGGTCATCAGCAGTCGCCGGCCAAGCAGAGGGAAACCTCTGCTTTTTTGTTTGGTCCGGACCAATCACCGCAAACCCACACCGCCCAACGCCGGGGCAAAAGGAACCACAAAATGGTCATCGTCACCAAGACCGACACAACCGCCGAAGAAATCAACGCCATCGAAGAAAGGATTCGCAGCGAGGGCTTGAAGCCCCATCGGATCGAAGGCGCCAGCCTCGTGATCGTGGGGGTGGTCGGGGACCCATCGGAGGATTTCCGAGAACAGATGCAAATCTTCCCGGGAGTCGAGAAGGTCGTTCGCATCAGCACCCCGTTCAAGCTGGCCGGCTCCGGTGAAGGCCGCCCCGCCACCCGCATCGAGATCGGCGGCCTCACCATCGGCGGCGGCAGCACCGTCGTCATGGCCGGGCCCTGCACGATCGAATCTCGCGAGCAGTTGATGGAGACCGCTCAGCAGGTCAAGCAGGCCGGCGCCACCATCCTGCGGGGTGGCGCCTACAAACCGCGCACCTCCCCCTACAGCTTCCAGGGCCTTGAAGAAGAGGGCCTCAAGTACCTGCAGGAAGTCAGCCTGGCCACCGGCCTACCGACGATCTCCGAAGTCATGGAACCGGGCCTCGTCGAGACCGTCGCCGCCCACGCCGACATCCTCCAGATCGGCGCCCGCAACACCCAGAACTTCCCACTTCTAAAGGAAGCCGGCAAGGTCGCGAACCCGGTCATGGTGAAACGCGGCCCGGCATCGACGATCTCCGAGTGGTTGATGTCGGCCGAATACGTGATGGCCGCCGGCAACCCCAACGTGATCCTCTGCGAGCGCGGCATCCGCTCCTTCGATGACTCCACCCGCAACACCCAGGACGTCGCCGCCGTGGCCGTCGCCAAGCGCCTCAGCCACCTGCCGGTGATCATCGATCCATCCCACGGCACCGGCGTCTGGTACCTCGTGGAGCCGCTGGCCCTGGCCGGGCTGGCCGCCGGCGCCGACGGCGTGATGGTTGAGGTGCACCCCGCGCCCGAACTGGCCCTGGCCGACGGACCGCAGAGCCTCACCTACGAGAATTTCGACCAGCTGATGAGTGGGGTGCGCCGCGTCGCCGCCGCCATGGACCGCCCGCTCGGCGATCCGGTATCGGTGTAGGCCGGCGCAGCGAGCTCGGTCCGATGAGCCACCCGAGCCCCTCGATCCACCTCCGCCCCCCGGGGCGGCTGCGCGGTGACCTGCGCGTTCCGGGTGACAAATCCATATCCCACCGCGCCCTGCTCCTAAACGCCATCGCCACCGGCACCGCCCGGATCACCGGCGCCAGTCTGGGCGCCGACTGCCGCTCAACCCTGCAATGCCTGCGGCAGCTCGGCGTCGTCATCGACGAATCCGGCGACGGCGAGCTGGTCGTCCACGGCCGGGGGTTGTCAGGTCTCGTGAAATCGGATGTCCTGCTCGACTGCGGCAACTCGGGCACCACCATCCGCCTGCTGCTGGGCGTGCTGGCCGGGTTGCCGTTCTCCAGCACGGTCACTGGCGACGAATCGCTCCGCGGCCGGCCGATGGCGCGTATCACCGACCCGCTCCGCCTGATGGGCGCGCGAATCACCGGGCGCAACGGCGGCCGTAGCGCCCCGCTCACCGTGGAAGGCGGCGGGCTCGCGGGGATCGACTACGCCATGCCGGTCGCCAGCGCCCAGTTGAAGAGCAGCCTGCTCCTGGCCGGCCTGGCTGCCGAAGGACCCACCGTCCTGCACCAAACCGCCGTTTCCCGCGATCACACCGAATTGATGCTGGCGGCCCAGGGCGTCGCCATTCAGCCCGCTGGGCTCATCGAAGGCGGTCAGTCAGCGTCCGCGGTGGACATCGACGTCCCCGGCGACGTCTCCTCGGCGGCATTCTGGATGATCGCCGCCGCCATCCATCCCGACGCCGACCTCACACTCCGCGGCGTCGGCATCAACCCCACCCGCGCCGGCGTCCTGGCGGTTCTGCGAAGGATGCAGGCGGACATCGAGGTTGACGAAATCGGCGGCGGCTCTGAGCCGGTGGCCGACATCCGGATTCGCTCCAGCAAATTGCGCGCCACCGCGATCGGCGGTGCCGAGATACCCACCCTCATCGACGAGCTCCCGGCCCTGGCGCTGGCCGCGACTCAAGCAGACGGCGCCACCGAAATCCGCGACGCCGTCGAGCTCCGGGTCAAAGAATCCGACCGCATCGCCGCTACCGCGACCGAGCTAGGGCGCCTCGGCGCCGACATCCAGGAACTCGACGACGGCTTCATCATCAACGGCCCGACTCGCCTCATCGGCGCCGCGGTCGAAGGTCACGACGACCATCGCCTGGCCATGACCCTGGGCGTCGGTTCGCTCATCGCCGCCGGCGAAACCGCACTGCTCGGAGCCGACTGCGTGGATATCAGCTATCCGGGCTTCTGGGAGCAACTGGCGCGGGTCGGCGGCCAGGATGACTGATCACTACGCCGTAATCGGCTACCCGTTGGGGCACACGCTGTCCCCGGTATTTCAGCAGGCGGCGTTCGATGCGCTCGGCATCGACGCCCGCTACGAGTCCCTGGAAACCGCGCCGGCGGATGTGCCCGAGCGGGCCCGCGAACTCCGCGCCGGCCGGCTCGCCGGCATCAACGTCACCATCCCGCACAAACTGGCCATCGTCGACGAACTGGATCACGTCTCGGAAATCGCGCGCCTGACCGGTGCTGTGAACACCGTCTCGGTCACGGTCGATGGGCTGCGCGGCGACAACACCGATGTCGGCGCTATCGAAACAGTCCTTGAGCGCGCTGGCGTGCCGGCGGGGATTTCGGTCTTGCTCCTGGGCGCCGGTGGCGCCGCTCGGGCGGCGCTGGTGGCGCTCAAGCAGCGGGGGGATCAAGTTACCGTGGCCAACCGCACTCTGGAAAAAGCCGATCAAATGACCGGCGAGATCGCCCCGGGGGGCAGCTATCAGACTCTGTCCATGAAGGATCCGGCGCTCCCGGAGGCCGCCGGCCGCGCCCGCCTCATTCTCAACACCACCGCCGTCGGCATGCAGGGCGGCCCGGCTCCGGGCCAGAGCCCGCTCCCCGACGGCTCGCTCCACCAGGAACAAGCCGTCTTTGACATCGTCTATCGCCCCCGGCAGACCGCGCTACTGCAACAGGCCACCGCCGCCGGCGCCACCTGCATCGGAGGTCTGGACATGCTCATCCTGCAGGGCGCGCACAGTTTTGAAATCTGGACCGGCCGGGAACCGCCGGTGGATCTCATGCTCGCCGCCGGCCGCCGGGCAATGGAGGGTTAGCCGATGGCACAGCCAGAACGCATCATTCTCGTCGGGTTGAGCGGCTCCGGAAAGTCCACCCTGGCCCGCCAGATTTCGCGGCGCATCGGGTGGGCGGCGGTCGACGTCGACGGCATGATCGTCGAATCCGCCGGCATGCCGATCGACCAGATTTTCGAAACCCGGGGCGAAGCGGCGTTTCGTCGCCTCGAGCACCAGATGCTCACCCGGGCGCTCGAGCGCAGGGGCGTCATCATCGCCACCGGCGGCGGGGCGATGGCCAGCGAAGAAAATCGCCAGGCGATCCTCACCGGCGGCGTCGCTGTTTATGTCAAGTCCTCTCCCGCCAAGTGCGCCTACTATCTCGCCCGTTCCTGGAAGCGCGAAAAACGCCCGCTGCTTGATGCCGATGGCGGAGCGGAAGACCTGCTGACCGAGCAACTCGCCGCCCGCGGGCCATACTACGAAATGGCCCACCTCACCCTTGATGCCGTCACCAAGGACCTGCGCGACCTGGTCGACGAACTCGAACTCATCGCCGCCGGCCCGGCGACCACCGACCGGAGTTTCTAGATGAGCGTCCCCGACTACGTCGCGATCGGCCGCGGCATCCTGGCTGACCTTCCGGAACTGCTGGACCGACGCGACGCCGGCGGCAACGTCTTCCTGATCGCCGACCGCAACGTCGGCGGACTCTACACCGCGGCGACCCGAAGCTCCCTGGAAGCCGCCGGGCGGAGGGTGAGCTACAAAGAGATCGCCCCGGGGGAGACCGCGAAGGCGCTAGCTCAGACCAGCGACCTGTACGACTGGCTGCTCGCCGAGGGCGCCGAGCGCGGCGACCTCATCATCGCCCTGGGCGGTGGCGTCGTTGGCGACCTGGTCGGGTTCGTCGCCGCCACCTACATGCGCGGCATCAAGTGGGCCCAGATCGCCACCTCGCTGCTGGCCCAGGTCGACAGCAGCATCGGCGGCAAGGTGGGAGTCGACCTGCCCGGCGGGAAGAACCTGGTCGGCGCCTTCTACCCACCCGCGCTGTCGCTGCTGGACGCCGATCTCCTCGCCTCCCTGCCTCCCCGCCAGCTCGCCTGCGGCTGGGCCGAGACCATCAAGCACGGCGTCATCCTCGACCGCCAGTTCTTCGAGCTGCTGGAAGATCGTTTCGACGATCCCGCCGACCCCGATCTCCTGTTGGCGGCGGTGCGGCGCTGCGTGGAGATCAAGGCCGACGTGGTCGCGCAGGACCCCTTCGATCGCGGCCTTCGCGCCGTGTTGAACTACGGCCATACCATCGCCCACGCCATCGAAGCCTGCACCGACTACAAGCGCTACACCCACGGCGAGGCGGTAGCCATCGGGATGAGCGGCGCGGCCGCGATCAGTCGCGCGCTGGAATTGATCGGGCCCGAGGTGGAGCGGCAACAGAACGACCTTCTGGCCCGCGCCGGGCTGCCGTCGAAATACGAAGGCGCCGCGCCCGACGACATCCTCGAAGCCATGACTCGCGACAAGAAGGCCGCCGGCGGTCGCCCGCGCTGGGTGCTCATCGAGGGCCTCGGCAAGGCCACCGTCGGCCACGACGTCGATCTGGAGATCGTCCGCGCCGTCGTCTCCGACCTGCGCGATTGAGTCGCCCCGCTCCCGATTCTCCGGCCCCACGACGCTCCCCCGGGAGCACCTCCGGTGGCGGACGCCGGGGCGTTGGCCCGCTATCCTGATCTAGATGGAATCTATCGGTCGGGTATTGACCTACGGCATCGCGCTGCTTGGCGCCTTCGTGGCCGCCCTCTGGCTGGCCTCGATCGTGTGGTGCTTCCATGACATCCGCGCCCGCACGCTGGACATCTACGTCCGCCTGTTCGCCATCCTCCTGGTCACGCTGCTCGGGCCGTTCGGCGTGGCCCTCTACATGGTGCTCCGGCCGCGCGAGACCCTCGACGAGGCCTACGAGCGCTCCCTCGGCGAAGAGGCCCTGCTGCGCGAGATCGAGCAGGCCGAATACTGCCCCACCTGCGGTCATCGTTCGCACGGCGACTATCTGCTCTGCCCCAACTGCCAGACGCAACTTCGCACAACCTGCCCGAACTGCGATCGGGTTAACGAGTTTCACTGGCCGGTCTGCCCCTATTGCGGGGATCGCCATCACGCCCCGAGCGGCGAAATCGATGTCCACGAACACTAGCGAGACTCCCGGGCTTGAGTTGGGCGCGGAAGGCGGCGACGGCGCGGACTATCGCGTCCGCATCCGACAGATGGAGCCCTCCGACCGGCCCCGCGAACGTCTGGCCGAACACGGCCCGCAGTACCTGACAAATTCCGAGATCCTGGCCATCATCCTGCGCACCGGGACCCGCGACGCCAACGCCCTGGATCTCGCCCGCAGCCTGCTGTCCCGGTTCGGCGGATTCGCCGGGCTGGCCGGCGCCGACATCGCCGCCCTTACAGAGGTCCCCGGCATCGGCCCCGCCAAAGCCACCGAGGTGAAGTCAGCGCTGGAGATCGGGCGGCGCTTGTTACTCGAGCAAGTCGGCGAGAAACCCCGCATATCCGGAGCCACCGACGCCGCCGCCATGCTCGGCCCGCTACTGCGCGACCAGGAGCAGGAGTCCCTGCGGGTGATGCTGCTCGACTCCCGCCACCAGGTCATCGAGATCGCCACCGCCGCGGTCGGCTCGCTGAACGTCGTCTCGGCCAGGATGCGCGATCTCTTCCGCTCGGCGGTGCGCCGCAACTGCGCCGCCGTCATCCTGGCCCACAACCATCCCAGCGGCGACCCGACTCCCTCAACCGACGATCTGCGCCTCACCGAGGCCACCATCGAGGCCGGCGACCTGCTGGGCATCAAAGTGCTCGATCACGTCGTCATCGGCAAGACCGGCGACGGCTTCGTCAGCATCCGGGAGGGCGGCGGCGTCGCCTTCGCCGCCGAATAGCAGCAATGGAGGCCCGCTCGCGATGCGCCTGATACCGTTCCGCGGCAAGCGCCCGACCGTCGATCCCGACACCTTCATCGCCCCGGGCGCCGTCCTGATCGGCGATGTCCACATCGCCGCCGGCGTCAGCGTCTGGTTCAACGCCGTCATCCGCGCCGATCACGAGCCCATCCACATCGGCGCCAACAGCAACATCCAGGACGGCGCCGTCGTCCACATCGACCACGGGATCCCGGTGCAGATCGGCGCCAACGTCACTGTCGGCCACGCCGCCGTGGTCCACAGCGCCACCATCGGCGACGGCGCCCTGATCGGCATGAACGCCACCGTCCTGAACGGCGCCGTGATCGGCAGCGGGGCGGTGGTGGGCGGCAACGCGCTGGTCACCGAAAACGCCGAATTCGTCCCGGATTCGCTGATCGTCGGCGTGCCCGCGAAGGCCATCGGCATGGTCAAGCCGGAAATGCGCGCCTGGATCGTAAAGAACTGCGCCGAGTACGTGGCGCTCGGGCGGGAATACGCGGCGGCCGGCGATGCTGCCGGCGACTGATCCCGGCTGGCCGCCGGTGCGGCCGGGTGCTAAGTTCCAAACATGAGCGGCGGGCAGACAGAAGCGGCAACGACCATCGGCGTCACGGCGAAACTCTTCGCCGGCGTCGCCGAGGCTGTCGGCCGGCGGGAACTGGCCATCGACCTGGAGCCGGGCGCGACCGTCGAGTCCGCCTTCGCCGCGATCGCCGCCAAGCACCCCACCGTGGCCGCCATGCGGGGCACCTTGCGCTTCGCCGTCAACCGCGAATTCGCCGAAGCCGACCGCGCCCTGGCCGACGGCGACGAACTGGCCCTGATCCCTCCGGTGAGCGGTGGCTAGGCTGATCCGCGTCGTCAACGGCACGATCGACTTCGACGAAGCCCTCGCCGCCGTCGCCTCCCCGGAAAACGGCGGCGTCGTCAGCTTTCGCGGCGACACCCGCGATCACGCCGAGGGCCGGGTCGTCACCCGTCTCTTCTATGAAGCCTACGAGCCGATGGCCTCCGCGAAGATGCAGGAGATCGCCGACGATATCGAGGAACGCTGGGCCATCCGCGATTTCGCGATGGTCCACCGCGTCGGTGAAGTTCCGATCGGCGAAGCCAGCATCTTCATCGTCGCCGCCTCGCCGCATCGCGCCGAGGCCTTCGCCGCCTGCCGCTACGCCATCGACACCCTGAAGCACACCGTCCCGATCTGGAAGAAAGAGTACTTCGAAGGCGGGGAGATGTGGATCGGGGAGACCCCGGGCGCGACCCGGTCCGACGCCCCTTGAGCCGGCTGCGGGTCGAACTGCACTGCCACACCAACTGGTCCGGCGACTGCGGGGTCGAGCCACACCGCCTCGTGGAAGCCGCGCAACGCAAGGGGATCGACGTGCTCGCGGTCACCGACCACAGCCAGATCGACGGCGCGTTCGAGGCCCGGGACCTCGGCGCCCTACCGGTCATCGTCGGCGAAGAGGTCAAGACCGACCGCGGCGAGTTGCTCGGCTACTTTCTTGAAGAGTTCATCCCGCCCGGGATGTCGGTGCTGGACACCGCCCGGGCCATCAAGGAACAGGGCGGCATCCTCTCGGTGCCGCATCCCTTCGACCGCTACCGCTCCAGCGCGATCGAACGGGAAGCCCTGTATGAAGTCGCCGACCAACTGGACATGTTTGAAGTCTTCAACAGCCGCAACATCAACGACGCCGACAACGCCGCCGCCCGCCGATTTCAGGAAGAACGCGGCCTGGTCGCCGCCGTCGGTAGCGACGCCCATTCGCGCATGGAACTGGCCCGCAGCCACCAGGAGCTCGAGCCGTTCGACGGCGCCAGCGACTTCCTGGCGAAGATGGCCGGCGCCCGGCTCACCACCCGCAAATCCTCCCACCTCATCCACTTCGTCTCCACGTACCAGAAGCTGCGCAAGCGCATCACCGGCCGCGGGATTCCCGCCGGATTACGCCGCCCGTAGTTTTTGGTTGACGCCCGGTTGACCAGGCCATACGATTCGCGTCGCGTCCGCCACCGGCGGCGCCGAGCAATATTCCTGAAGGAAGAGCAAGTCCGGCGATGCTGATCCTTAACCTCTCCCGGTAAGGTCCCGCCGACCGCAAGATAGCGGCCGCGGGATCAGACCGACGGCCCTCCTCTGCAACTCTCACCAACAGGAATTTCCGTGTCTGAACTACTCGAATCGAAACTCGCCCTCGATGTCCGTGGCGCCGTCAAGCGCTTCGACACGCGCGGCATCCACATCCCTTTGCCGTGGGCCCGGAAAAAGCAGGACGACAAGCGCGTAACAGCCGTGGACGACCTCAGCTTCACTGTGGATCGCGGCCAGATCTTTGGGATCGTCGGATCCAACGGCTGTGGTAAATCGACCCTGGTGCGCATCATCTCCACCCTGCTCTACCCCGACGGCGGCTCCATATCCGTCTTCGGGCATGACGTGGTCAAAGAAAGCGAAACCGTGCGCCGGCTCATCAATCGCGTCTCGGTGGAGGCCTCCTTCTTCCGCAAGCTCAGCCCCCTGGAGAACCTGATGTTCTCCGGTCAGACCTACGGGCTCGACCGCGAAACCACCGCCGCTCGGACGTTCGAGATCCTGGCGCGACTGGGCATAGAAGAGAAGCAGGTACTGCGCCCACTCGAACAAATGTCCCGCGGTATGCAGCAGAAGGTCGCCGTGGCCCGCGGCTTCCTCACCTCGCCGATCGTCCTGCTCCTGGACGAGCCGACCACCGGCCTGGACCCGGCCTCAAAGCGGCAGGTCCAGGAGTTCATCGCCGAACTCCACGCCGAGCACGACGCCACCGTCCTGCTGGTCACCCACGACATGGCCGAGGCCGAGAAACTCTGCGACCAGATCTCCATCATGGCCCGCGGCAAGATCGTCGCCAGCGGAACCCTGCCGGAGCTGCTGCGGGAGGCCGGTCTGGATGGCGCCGGGAGCGGCCTCGAAGAGGTCTTCCTGCAACTCGTCGGGCACGCGCTCGACGAAGAACCCGAAGACAAGAAGGCCGGCGCCGCATGATTTCCTCTTCCCTACAACTGCGCGGCGCCTGGGCGTTCATCGAGCGCAACTTCCGGGCCACCCGCCGCTATTGGGGCTGGGAGGTGGTGTTCCTGGTGTACAGCATCGTCAACGTCCTGGCCGTCACCTACATCGCTCCCGGCACCGAAGCCCTCACCGGCGTCGGCGCCACCACCGACTTCATGGTCATCTACCTGTTGGTCGGAACGCTGGTGTGGACCTATCTCAACGGTGTCTTCGACGCGGTCGCCTTCATGATCAGTTGGGAACGCTGGGAAGGCACCATCGAGTACACCTTCATGGCGCCGATCAAGCTGGTCACGATGCTCGGCGGCTCGGCGTTGTTTTCGATCGTCTACGGCCTCGTCCGCACCTTGATCGTGATCGCAGTGGTCAGCTTCTTCTTCACTCTGGACGTCGCCAACGCCGACTTCCTGACCGCCACCATCTTCGTCCTGCTCGGCAGCATCGGCTTCCTCGGAATCGGCATCATGGCCGCCGCCCTGCCGTTGTTGTTCCTGGAACGCGGGACCCAGATGACCATCGTCGTCCAGGCCATGTTGTTGCTGGTCTCCGGTATCTACTACCCGGTCAGCATCCTGCCGGACTGGCTCGAACCGCTGTCCTGGATCTCGCCCGCCACCTACATCCTGGAGGGTATTCGCGGGGCCATGCTGGACGGCAAGTCGGTCTTCGACATGAGCGCCGAGTTGTGGAAGCTGCTCGCGGTTTCGGTCATATCGCTGCCGCTGGGAGTCTGGATATTCCAGAAGGCCGTCGACTACGCCAAGCGCACCGGCCGGCTTAAGCGCTACGGCTAGGTGGGCCCGGCCGCGCGGCTACTCGCCGCGCGTCTGCGCCCGCACGTGCAGCAGCCGCTGGACCACCGTCAGGTTGGTCACGGCCGCCATTATCCACAGCACCGGTATCAGCAGGAAATCCCCGAACAGCAGCGCGATTCCCAACAGGATCAGCCGTTCCGGGCGCTGCAGAATGCCCACCTTGCCATCCAGGCCCAGGCCCTCGGCTCGCGCCCGGGCGTAACTGACCATGATCGACCCCGCCAGCACGATGAAGCAGGCGAGCACCGCCCGGTCGTCGTCGCGCTGCATGAACCGCCAGATCAGCCCGCCGTAGTAGGCGGCTTCCACGTAGCGATCCAGGGTCGAATCGAGAAAAGCGCCAAACTTCGTGATCTCGCCCCGCGCCCGCGCCACCGCCCCGTCCAGCATGTCCAGCGCCGAGACCAGCAGCAGCAGAGTCCCACCGACGATCAACCAATCCATCGCCAGCAGCAGCGCCACCGGCAAGGCGGCCACGAACCCGGCCAGCGTGACCTGGTTGGCCGTGATCCCCGCCCGCACCAGCGGCGCAACCAAAACCTCTGCAATGCGCTTGGCCCGGCGCTCCAGTTCCACCATCGCGACTAGACGAAGGTTTCGGCCGAGGCCATCGATGCGTCCGGGCGCACGCTACCGTGCCGTCGCAGCAGCTCCCGGTAGTAGCCCATAACCTCTTCCGCAATCACATCCCACGAAAACTCAAGCGCCCGCCGGCGCCCGGCCGTCTGGTAGCGCACGGCCGTTTCGGGATAGTCCATCATCCGCAGAATCGCCCTTGCGAGCGCCCGTGGATCCTCCGGCGGGACGTACAGCGCCGCGCGCCCGCCCGGCGACACCGTTCGATAGCCCAGCAGGTCGCTGGCCACCACCGGGGTACCGGCCGCCATGGCCTCCAGCAGCACCAGCCCCTGGCTCTCGCGGCCATCGCCCCGCGCCGGGGCGCAGAATAGATCGGCTGTCTGCAGGTAGCGAATCTTGTTCTCCTCGGACGCGAAACCCTCGAACAGCACGTTCTCCAGGCCGCAGCGCCGCACCCGCCGCTGCGCCTTCGCCAGTTGACGCTCGGTAA
>CAYYTN010000017.1:16841-17315 GCA_964474495.1 uncultured Chloroflexota bacterium | reverse complement strand
ATGAGAACGGCCGTGACGTGGTTGTTGATGAGGATGGCGAAGGCGGAGGAGAGGATGAGGACGCCGGCGAGGACAGCGGCGGAGCCGCCGCCGCCCAGTACCTCGACGATGGTGGTGGCTACGGACTCGGCGGCGCCGGAAGAGGTCATAGCTTCGGCCATGGCGAGCATGCCGCCGACGAGCAAGATGGCGCGCCACTCGATGGTGGTGCGGGCTTCGCGCATGGTGATGGCGCCGACGGTGATCATGGCGATGGCGGCGGTCATGGCGACCACTGCGACGGGCGCCACACCCAGGGCCATGCCGGCGACATAGAGGAACAGTATCGCGATGGCGAGCGGGGCGCGCGAGCGGCGGAAGTGGACGCCCTTGTGATCGGTGACAACGGTGAAATCCTCGCGCTCATCGCGCAGCTCTTGTATGCGCCGCGGCCGTCCCTGGACCAGCAGGGCGTCACCCTGGTCGAGGCGGATT
>CAYYTN010000017.1:13268-16831 GCA_964474495.1 uncultured Chloroflexota bacterium | reverse complement strand
CCGTCTTGGACTCGCAGCGTTTTCCGGGAGGGGCGGTGGGGGCGGCCGCCGCGCCAGATGCCGAGCACGGTGACCCGGTACTTGTCGTGGAAGCTGATCTCCGGCAGGGTTCTGCCGATGTTCTCGCTGCGGGGCATGACGGCGATCTCGGCGACCTCGAGATCCTCGGTAAAGAACTCGGCGGAACGGGGATGACGGTCCGGGTCGACCTCGAGGCCGAACAGACCGGTGAAGCGATCGAGGTCTTCCTCCCGGGCGCTAACGATGAGGCGGTCGCCGTCGGCCAGGGAGACGTGGAGGTTGGGGGAGACCATGGTCTCCTCGTCTCGCAAGACGGCGCGGACCCAGATTCCGTACTGTCGGCCCAGTCCGAGTTCGAGCAGGGTGTGGCCGGCGAGGCGGCTGTCGAGGGGGATTGGGACCTCGGCGAGACGCTCGCGCAGGCGGTAGGGGACATGCTCGGTGGTTTCTCCGGGAAGATAGGCTTCGAGCGCTGCCCCGGCCGGGTGGGCAGGAAGAATCCAGCGGCGGAACACGACCATCACGACGGTGCCGGTGACGAGGATGGAGACCCCGATGGGGGTGAAGTCGAACAGGCTGAAAGTCGCCTCCTCACCGAGTTGCCCGACCATCACGCCGTTGACGAGCAGGTTGGCGGGGGTGCCGACCAGGGTGAGCATGCCCCCGAGCAGCGCGCCGTAGGCGAGTGGCAGGAGCACCCGCGAAACTGGGACTTCAATGGTGCGGGCGGCGGCGATGATAGCCGGCAGCATGACCGCAGCCGAGCCGATGTCGTTCATGAATCCAGAGAGGACACCGGCAGTGAGGATGGTCAGGCCGATGAGGGCGGCCTCGTTGCGTCGCGCCAAACGGCCGATGCGCTGACCGACGAAGTAGGCGACGCCGGTGCGGGCGATTCCACCGCTGATCACGTAGACGGAGGCGATGGTGATGATCGCCTTGTTCGAGAAGCCCTGGAAGAGTTCCTCGACGGGCACCAGCCGGGTAAAGAAGAGGACGGCCAGAACGGACAGGGCGATGTGGTCGAACTCGAACTTGCCGGAAGCGAAGAGCGCCACCGCGGCGGCAAGGATCGCAAGCGTGAGTCCAGCCTCAAAGGTCACGCTTCATTATGGGCATGAGAGTGGTTTTGGGGCAAATCCCGGGCGGGTGGGCCGGCGGTGCGCTGGAGGCCGGTGGCGGCCGGTCGGCACGAATTGGGCACTATCCACGGGAGCCGGGGGTATGATGAAGGTGGAGGCTGGCCAGGGGGGCGGGAGGGCGATAATGGCGGTTGTTTGTGTTTCCCGGGAGCACGGCTCCGGGGCGGTAGGTTTCTGTAACTCGCTCGCCCAGCGGCTGGGGTATCGCCTGTACGATCGCGAGATCATCACGCGGGCGGCGGAGGAGTTGGAGATTCATCCAGACCAGGCGGAGGCGATGGCGGAAACTGCGGACCCGACGCTGGTGGAGCGGCTGGCGGGACGGCTGACGGCGATCACACCATCACGGCTGAGCGGAGTGGAATTCGGTGAGACCAGAGTCGACCCGCCGACGATACGGCTGGTGGTCAGGGACACCATCCGGCGGCTGTCGGAGAAGGGGAACACGATCTTCGTGGGCCGGGGAGCGTCGATTCTGCTGGCAGACCGGGAGGATGTGGTCAGCCTGCGGGTGGTGGCGCCGCTGGCGAATCGAATGCGCAGTATCGCGGCGCGGCGCGGCTGCACGCAGTTCGAGGCGGCGCAGGAGGTAGAGGAGATGGATGCGGCGCGGCGTCGTTTCATCCGCCGGCAATTCGACGTGGATTGGGACGCGCCCGGTAACCATCATCTGGTGCTGAACATGGGTCGGCTGAGCACGGAGGACGCCGTGGATCTGGTGGCGAGGATGGTTGAGCAGATTGAATCCGGTGAAGACTGAGCGATCCGGGACGGGGGGGGCGGTGCATGAGTGGGACCGACGAATTGGAGACGACGGGCGCAGGAAGGAGGAGACCGACATGGGCGTTGTTTGTATCTCAAGGCAGATGGGTACGCATGGCAGTGTGATCGCGGCGAAGGTGGCCGAAGAACTGGGCTACCGCTACATCGACAGCCAGATCACCGACTGGATCTCGAGTCGTAGCGGGCTTCCGGAGGGATTGTTGGCGCGGTGGGACGAGCGCGGGCGAAGGGGATTCGTGGATCGGCTGCTGGATCGGGCGTTCCTGACGCAGCACGGCATGGACTGGGGGGTCTACGACACGGGCGGATACCACGACGCGCTGGTCCAGGCGAGGCTGAGCGAGCGCGCGAAGGCGACCTACCGGGAGGAACTGCCGGGATTGATTGAAGACCTCGGGGAGGCGGGTTATGTGGTGATAGTGGGCCGCGGAGCGGGATTCCTGCTGCAGGATAAGGTGCCGGATCTGCTGCACGTGCGGTTAATCGCCGGTGAGGAGCAGCGGGCGACGGTGCTGGCAGAGCGGATGGGATTGAGCCCGGATAGCGCTCTGAATCTTGCGCACCGAGCCGACGACCGGCGACAGCAGTTCATTCGCGACCTCTGTCGGGCGGACTGGGACGATCCCAAGGCCTACGACGTGGTGATCAACGCCGGCTCGATCGGTGTCGAAGTCGCGGCGGAGCTGATCGTGGGAATGGCGAAGAGACGCCAGCAATTCCCGGTGGTCGGCTGAGCGACGCGCTGACCGCGCCAGCGGGCTGTATAGCCTGCCGTTGCTTCCGTCTCGGGTACTTGCGACCGCAGCATCCGGCCGGCGACGCGCCGCCGGACGCCCACGAATTCGCGCTCGGCCTGAATACCATCCCCCAAACGGCCGGCCAGGATTTCGACCGGCACCATCCCGGGTTGGATTGGGGCTACTGCCGGGCAAGTGATCGGAGCTTCGATCGGCCGTCCTCCCCGGTGCCTGGCGCCATCGCTATGTCTCCTGGCGGCGAAACTCCCTCTGCCGCAATCGCACTAGCCTCCCGGATCCCGATCCACTCCCAGCTCCGCCAGCCGTACTTGAACCGAGAGACCATCGGCGATCTGCGATCGCCTTAATCGGGGGACCAAGGCCGCGAATCGGTCGCACGGCGCCCAACAGAGCCTCTCAGTGCCACGCGAATGCTAAACGAAACCTTCGCGACATCCGGGCCTCCGAAGACACCACAAGTGAACAGTTTTCTGATACAGTCCGTCTCTGTGTGTCACGGCGCAGGGGCCGGAATATTTGGTAAGAACGAGGTCTTCGGTTCAACTCCGGATGTGGGGTCCGATCTGCCCTTCCCGGGGGCGGCGCCCCGAAGGCAAACCTCTGGTTGCCTCAAGCCGCGCGCGGATGCAACAATTCTTGTTGGCCTTTCAGGGGATCAAGGCGATCTCGACCTCACCCAAATCACAGGAGCGCCGCATGGCGGTTCGCGAAGACATCAGGAACCTGGCGATCATCGCCCACGTCGACCACGGCAAGACCACCCTGGTTGACGCGATGTTGCGCCAGGCCGGCGCCGTCGAGCGCGAGAGCCAGCTCGTCGACCGCGTCATGGATTCCATGGACCTTGAAAAAGAAAAGG